>NZ_JBMIRQ010000100.1:0-1644 GCF_049195265.1 Rhodococcus sp. MALMAid1271
GATTCAGGGTGGTTAGTGTCACTGATTCACCATGGGCGCGGTTACACGGGTACGGGAATATCAACCCGTTGTCCATCGGCTACGCCTGTCGGCCTCGTCTTAGGTCCCGACTCACCCTGGGCGGATTAACCTGGCCCAGGAACCCTTGGTCATTCGGCGGACGAGTTTCTCACTCGTCTTTCGCTACTCATGCCTGCATTCTCACTCGCGCAGCCTCCACACCTGGATCACTCCGATGCTTCCATGGCTGCACGACGCTCCCCTACCCACCCACACACCTGCACACAAATCCGCAGACTTGCATGGGGCTGTTGTGTGAGTGCCGCAGCTTCGGTGGTGTACTTGAGCCCCGCTACATTGTCGGCGCAGGATCACTTGACCAGTGAGCTATTACGCACTCTTTCAAGGGTGGCTGCTTCTAAGCCAACCTCCTGGTTGTCTTCGCGACCCCACATCCTTTTCCACTTAGTACACGCTTAGGGACCTTAGCTGGCGATCTGGGCTGTTTCCCTCTCGACTACGAACCTTATCGCCCGCAGTCTCACTGCCACGCTCTCACTCACCGGCATTCGGAGTTTGGCTGATTTCGGTAAGCTTGTAGGCCCCCTAGACCATCCAGTAGCTCTACCTCCGGCGAGAAACACGTGACGCTGCACCTAAATGCATTTCGGGGAGAACCAGCTATCACGGAGTTTGATTGGCCTTTCACCCCTACCCACAACTCATCCCCTCAGTTTTCAACCTAAGTGGGTTCGGTCCTCCACGACGTCTTACCGTCGCTTCAACCTGGCCATGGGTAGATCACTCCGCTTCGGGTCTAGAACACGCCACTACACACCAGACGGTGATACGCCCTATTCGGACTCGCTTTCGCTACGGCTACCCCACACGGGTTAACCTCGCGACATGCCACTAACTCGCAGGCTCATTCTTCAAAAGGCACGCCATCACCAGCAACAGTAAACTGTTCACCAGCTTTGACGGATTGTAAGCGCACGGTTTCAGGTACTATTTCACTCCCCTCCCGGGGTACTTTTCACCTTTCCCTCACGGTACTAGTCCGCTATCGGTCACCAGGGAGTATTCAGGCTTATCGGGTGGTCCCGACAGATTCACAGCAGATTTCACGGGCCCGCTGCTACTTGGGAATCCACAACAACAGTTGCAATGTTTTCGTCTACGGGACTCTCACCCTCTACGACAGGCCGTTCCAGACCACTTCGACTAACACCACAATTTCTCACTGTCGGCCGATCCGGCAGAATCGACAATGCAAACCCCACAACCCTCCATACGCAACCCCTGCCGGGTATCACACGCACAAAGTTTGGCCTCATCCGCTTTCGCTCGCCACTACTCACGGAATCACAATTGTTTTCTCTTCCTGTGGGTACTGAGATGTTTCACTTCCCCACGTTCCCTCCACACACCCTATATATTCAGATGCGGGTAACACGACATCACTCGTGCTGGGTTTCCCCATTCGGACACCCTCGGATCACAGCTCGGTTGACAGCTCCCCGAGGCTTATCGCAGCCTCCTACGTCCTTCATCGGCTCCTGGTGCCAAGGCATCCACCGTACGCTCTTCATTACTTACAACAAAGATGCTCGCGTCCACTGTGCAATTCTCAAACAACACACA
>NZ_JBMIRQ010000069.1:0-218 GCF_049195265.1 Rhodococcus sp. MALMAid1271
ATGGTGCCGTCCGGGTCTCGTTGATCGACGGCGTTTCGCAGTGCAGATACTGCCAGTGAGGCTTTCATACGGCTGTCGATCGAGTATCCGACGATCTTGTTCGAGTACAGGTCTTTGATGGCGCAGAGGTAGAGCTTGCCCTCGTCGGTACGGTGCTCGGTGATGTCGGTCAGCCAGATCTGGTTGCGTTCCTGTGCGGTGAATTGGCGGTCGACGAG
>NZ_JBMIRQ010000109.1:0-168301 GCF_049195265.1 Rhodococcus sp. MALMAid1271
ATCGCCGGTGCCCGGCTGGCCGGGGCGTCGACGATCATCGCGGTCGATCGCGACAAGGGCAAGCTCGACTGGGCGGTCGATCTCGGTGCCACCCATACCGTCGATGCCTCGGCGGTCGATGTCGTCGAGGCCGTCCAGGAGCTGACCGGTGGGTTCGGGGCCGATGTGGTCATCGATGCCGTCGGTCGTCCGGAGACGTGGAAGCAGGCGTTCTATGCCCGTGATCTGGCCGGAACGGTGGTGTTGGTGGGGGTCCCGACACCGGAGATGACCCTGGAGATGCCGTTGATCGATTTCTTCTCCCGTGGTGGCTCGTTGAAATCGTCCTGGTACGGCGACTGCCTTCCCGAACGGGACTTCCCGATGCTGGTCGATCTGTACGAGCAGGGCCGGTTGCCGCTCGAGAAGTTCGTCACCGAACGGATCGGTCTCGGGGACGTCGAGGCGGCGTTCGAGAAGATGCATCAGGGCACCGTGCTGCGGTCGGTGGTGATCGTATGAGCGGCACCGTCCGAGTACAGAACGTCGTCACCTCCGGCACCTTCAGCCTCGACGGCGGCACCTGGGACGTCGACAACAACATCTGGTTGATCGGTGACGACGAGGAGGTCGTGATCGTCGATGCCGCGCACACCGCCGCGCCGATCATCGAGGCGGTCGCGGGTCGGCGGGTGAAGGCGATCGTCTGTACCCACGGTCACAACGATCACGTCACGGTCGCCCCGGAGTTGTCGGCGGCGCTGGATGCTCCGATTCTGTTGCATCCGGCCGACGACGTGTTGTGGGATCAGACCCATCCCGGCGTGAAGCATGGTGTGTTGGAGGATGAACAGCGCATCACGGTGGCTGGAACGGACATCGTCGCGTTGCACACACCTGGGCATTCGCCGGGGTCGACGTGTCTGTATCTGCCCGAGGTGGGGGAGTTGTTCTCCGGGGACACTCTGTTCTCCGGTGGCCCGGGTGCCACCGGACGCTCGTATTCGGATTTCCCGACCATCATCGGGTCTATTCGGGACCGCTTGTTCGCGTTGCCCGCCGAGACCCGCGTCAACACCGGGCACGGGAACCGGACACGAATCGGCGACGAGTCACCACACCTCGAGGAATGGATCGCCCGCGGCAACTGAGGTGCGACACCGACGTCTCGTGCCTGCCGCATCGGAGAGCATCCGAGTGAGACAGTGATGGGGACGCCGACGCACTCGCGGCGGCGTCCCCACCACCTACGAAAGAGACGCCTGTGAGCCCCGCCACACGAACACCCCGCCTGGCCATCGCTGCAACGTCGGCGGCAATCGGTGTGCTCGCGCTGGTGGGATGCAGCTCCACGGTCACCGGCACACCCGAGCCGAGCGCGGGCGGCACCACCACCTCCCCGTCGGATGTGGATCTGAACACCCTGCTGATCGACCCGTCGAGCTTTCCGGCCCCGTACGACGCCCTGGTACTGCCTCAGCAGGCAATCTCGCAGGCCGCACCCGATCTGAGCGGAATACCTGCCGGTGCTCAGGTCAGTCCAGCCGGATGCAAGCCTGCCGATCAGGATTTCAGCCCCGAGGGCACCGCCATGATCGTCGGCACGGACAACGACAGCCGATCCACCATCTCCATCGAACTGACCGCTGTCGACGAACCGCTCTCTGCCCGCAAGAAGCAGCTCGAACAGTGCGGTGAGGTCACGGCAACCAAATCCGGGGCCACCTCCACGGTGACCTCCACCCTGACCCCGCCGCCGCCGATCGGTGCGGACGAGACCTTGGCCGTCCGACAGACGGTGGCGTCCGGAGCCGGCGGCGACGCAGTCACCCAGTCGATGTTGACGCTGATGGCGCAGATCGACGACATTCGGGTGTCGGCCACGTTCATGTCGTTCGGCTCCGAGACACCGGACACGGCGACACTCGATGAGCTGTTCACTTCGGCCGTGCAGAAGGTAAAACAGGGGTAACTGCGCCCTAGCAGAGGGCGGCGACACTGTCCTGCCGTCTGTGCCCTCGACAGCGCAGTTGCTCCACAGCAGGATCGGTTCTCCACAGCGGACTGCGAAAGCCCAGCTCACCTCGTGTTCGGTGCCGTCCGGGCCGTCAGGATTCTCGGCATGCAGACACCGACCAACTCTCACGGCAACTTCGACTCTCGACATCGCATACACCTCGGCGACGCAGCCGAGCTGATGGCAGGGATACCGGCAATGCTCGGGTTCCATCCTCATCGGTCGATGGTGCTCATCGCGGTCAAGGACGGCGGCGCGACCGTCGGACCCACGATGCGTCACGACCTGGTGCTCGCCGGCGAGCACCTCGACCGGCGCGCGGCCGACGGGTCCCGGGCAACCCAGGAGATGCTCGACGTCATCGGCTACCTGGCCGGCTACTGCGCGGCGGAGAACATCCCCGCGGTCATGGCGGTGTTCGTCGACGACCGGCTCGATCCGGTAGCCCGCGGCCCGCACCTGCTCGATGTCGAGGCTCTGGTGAGTGAACTCGTCGGCACGCTGAACACGCTCGGCGTGCAGCTTTTCGCTGCGCTCGCGGCACCCGAGATCGCCGACGCTGCGCCGTGGTGGTCATTGTGTGGACCGCGGCGACACGGTCTGATGTCCGACCCTGCGTCCTCACCGCTGACAGTCGCCCGCGTGCTCGACGGATATTCGGTGCGCAGATGCCGAGGCGAGCTGGCCGCAACCATCGCGCCAGGGCCCGAGAGCACGGTGCAGGCAGTGGCCACCGAAATCGCCCGACGTGAGCGCGGCACCACGAGGTCCCGCGCAGACGAGTTGAGCTCCGTGCTGGCCTATCTCGCGCGGGCACCGTACGACACCGAGCTCGAGCCCGCCGACCTCGCCCGGATCGCGATCGCGATCGGTCACGTTCACATCCGAGATGCACTGCTCGCCTTGACGCTTGGCGACGACGCCGGCTACGTCGAAGAATTCTGGGCGAACGTCTGCCGCGTCCTTCCCCGCCGTGAACGGGCGATCGCGGCAACGCTCGTCGCGTTCAGCGCGTATGTCCGCGGGGACGGGCCGATGGCCCGCACGGCGATCGATGCAGCCCTCGACGCGGACGGCACGCATAGATTGGCGCAGTTGTTGGACAGATCGCTCACTGCCGGTGCCGGCCCCGAACTCGTTCGCGAAGTCGCCGAGAGCGGGTTCGCGTGCGCACGGGACTGCGGCGTTCGCTTACCCGGCGATCCGTTCGGTCGACGATGACGACCGAACCGGCACGATCAGCGCGCCGCGTGGGACCGATCGCCCAGACCGCGCAGGAAATCCCATGCGTCGGCCACGATGCGATCGAGATCGGTTCGCTGTGGTGCCCATTTCAGCTCCTCGACCGCACGCGCACTGGATGCGATGAGAACAGCCGGATCGCCGGCCCGACGGGGGGCGTGCTCGGCGGATATGGGTAGCCCGGTGACCCGCTCACAGGACGAGATGACCTGCTGCACGGAGAAGCCGGTGCCGCTGCCGAGGTTGTAGATGGTGTGCTCACCTGCTCTGGCTGCGTCGACGGCAAGGATGTGGGCCTCGGCGAGGTCTGCGACGTGGATGTAGTCCCGCACGGCCGTACCGTCCTCGGTGGGCCAGTCGGTGCCGAAGACCGAGATCTTCTCTCGCTGCCCGAGTGCGACCTGCAACACCAGGGGAATCAGATGGGTCTCGACGACGCGGTTCTCTCCGAAGCCGTTGTAGGCACCGGCGACGTTGAAGTAACGCAAGCTGGTGGCCGCCAGACCGTACGCCGCCGCATACGAGGTGATCGCATGATCGATGGCGAGCTTGGTGGCCCCGTACGGATTGGTGGGACGGGTCGGTGCATCTTCGGTGATGGGCGTCGTCTCGGGTTCACCGTAGGTGGCGGCGGTCGAGGAGAACACCAGCTTCGGGGTGCCGGACGCGCGGATCGCATCGAGCAGGGCCAGGGAGGTGACCACGTTGCCGCTCCAGTACTTGTCGGGCGCGACCACCGATTCGCCGACGAGAGACTGCGCCGCGAAATGCAGAACGGCGTCGAACCCGCCGCCGATCAGAACCTCGGCGGCAACGTTCTTGATGTCACCGTCGATGAACGTGGCACCACTGGGGACGGCGTCCCGGTTTCCGGTGGACAGGTTGTCCACGACAACGACATCGTGGCCGCGCTCGACGAGCACGGCCGCGCAGACGCTGCCCACGTAACCGGCACCACCGGTGACCAGAAGCTTCACAGTTCGTTCTCCCTCACCCGCGCCGATGCCGTTGTGGGTGGGAGGTTCACACCTTCTTCACCTGGACGGCGTGCGCCATTTCGTCGGATATGTCGACACCGCTGTGTCCGGGCACCGTGATCGTCACCGACCCGGGCTTGGACTCGACTGTAACCCGAGCATCGGGAACCACGCCTGCCTCGCGAAGCTGAGCGATCACCTCGGGATCGGACTGAACGTGCTCGGCGAGACGACGGACGACGACCGCAGTCGGCTCGCCGACCGGTACATCGGTGAGGCGGATGAGCGCTTCCGGTGCCAGGGTCGACTGACCGAGACCCAGCTCGGCCAACCCGGGAATCGGATTGCCGTAGGGCGACGTGGTCGGGTTGTTCAGCACTGCGACCAGACGACGCTCGACCTCCTCGCTCATCACGTGCTCCCAGCGGCACGCCTCGGCGTGCACGTCTTCCCAACGCAGACCGATGATGTCCACCAGTAGACGTTCGGCCAAACGATGCTTGCGCATGACGGCAACGGCCAGGCTGCGGCCCTTCTCCGTCAGTTCGAGGTGCCGATCGCCGGCAACCGACAACAGACCGTCCCGCTCCATCCGCGCGACTGTCTGGCTGACGGTGGGACCGCTTTGTTCCAGCCGCTCGGCGATCCGCGCGCGGAGCGGAATCACGCCCTCTTCTTCCAAGTCGTAGATCGTCCGGAGATACATCTCCGTGGTGTCGACCAGATCCTTCACACTCAACCCCTTCGTCGGGCTCGATCCTACCGTCAGCACCCCGACATCGGCGCTGCACCCAGGAGCAGCGGGCGCGGCGCACCACAACGGAGTGCATCGTTTCCCGTGGCGTCTCACAAGCGAACTAAGGGCACAACACCGGAACCCGGCCACACCGTCCCGCGCGGCAACGTAGTTTTGACCACATGGCTGATCAGGCGACACGCGCCGCCGAGCACATTCCGACCCGCCCCGAGGACATCGTCGTGTGGAGCGCGGACTATCTGGGATATCGGTGGAGCGACGAGCACCCGATGAACCCCACCCGACTCGATCTGACGATGGCCCTGGCCACCGATCTCGGTGTCCTCGAGGGCATCGAACTCGTCGAGCCGTCGGCCGCCCCGGATTCGGAGCTGCTTCGATTTCACACTCCCGCATACATCGAGGCCGTCAAGCGGGCACCGTCACAGGGACCGGCATTGCGCGACCCCGGTGATGTCGTCCACGGCCTCGGTTCCGACGACAACCCGGTGTTTCCGCAGATGCACGAAGCGAGCGCCATGCTCGCTGGAGGCTCGCTGGCGGCGGCCCGCGAAATCGCCTCGGGACGGGCCCGCCGTGCGGTGAGTATCGGTGGCGGCATGCATCACGCGATGGCCGACTGGGCCTCGGGCTTCTGTGTCTACAACGATGCGGCGATCGCCATCTCGTGGTTGCTGGACAACGGCTTCGACAGAATCGCCTACATCGACGTCGACGCGCACCACGGGGACGGCGTGCAGGCGGCTTTTCTCGGCGACCCGAGAGTGCTCACCGTCTCGTTGCATCAACACCCTGCGACGTTGTGGCCGAATACCGGATGGTCGAGCGAAGTGGGAGCCGAGCGGGGTGAGGGAACCTCGATCAACGTTCCGCTGCTGCCGGGCACCGCAGATCGGTTGTGGTTGCGTGCGTTCCACGCGATCGTGCCGGGTGCGATCTCGGCGTTCGGGCCGCAGATCATCGTCAGCCAATGCGGTGTCGACAGCCACAGAGAAGATCCGCTCGCAGATCTCGCGCTGACCGTCGACGGCCAGAACGCCGCATTCCTGGCCATGCGTGATCTGGCGGACAGATACTCCGAAGGTCGGTGGTTGGCCGTCGGCGGTGGAGGATACGGCTTGGTGCGGGTCGTGCCACGGGCCTGGACGTACCTGATCGCCGCCGCGCTCGGCCGCACGGTCGATCCGACGTCCGCGCTGCCGGACGCGTGGCGCGAGCGCGTGCGGACAATGGCTCCGAGCGTCGACCTGCCGCAGACCATGGGTGACGGGGGAGACGTCGACTATCCGGCCTGGGATGGGCCCGGTGGATCTCTCACCGGGGCCGACGGCGCGGATCGGGCTCTCGAACGCGTCGACTCGGCGATCATCGCCACCCGTCGGGCAGTGTTTCCGCTGCTCGGGCTCGATCCGGAGGACCCGCGTGACTGATCCGACCGACACCCCCTCGGCCGACGAGCCGACCGTCGCGGCATCGGATCCGAGCGAGAAAGACCTGAGCGAGAAGGACCCGAGCGAGAACGAACCGAGCGAGAAGGACCTGGCCAGAGAGCGTGCGGAAACGTCGTTTCCGCGGCACTGGGTGGCCGATGTTCTCACCTCCGACGGCGGGGTGGTGCACCTGCGACCGATCGTCCCCTCGGACGCCGAGCGCATCATCGCCTTCCACGGGCGGCTGTCCGAGCGGACGAGGTATCTGCGCTATTTCGGTCCGTATCCCACGATGCCCCAGCGGGACGTACTGAACTTCACCACCGTCGATCACCACGACCGCGTCGCGTTCGTTGCAGTGCTCGGCGACGACATCATCGCCGTCGGACGCTACGAACGTCTGCCCGAGGGTGAGGGCAATTCCGCCGAGGTCGCCTTCGTCGTCGCGGACGCGCATCAGGGCCGCGGGCTCGGGCCGATTCTGCTCGAGCATCTCGCAGGAGCCGCCGCCGAGAACGGTGTCGACATGTTCGTGGCCGAGGTCCTCGCCGAGAACCGCAACATGGTCACGGTCTTCCGGGAAGCGGGATACCAGGTGAGTCGGTCGTTCGAGGGCGGCGTCCTGCGGTTGGAGTTCGCCATCGACCCGAGCGAAGCGTTGCTCTCGGTGCGCAATTCGCGTGAGCGCGCCGCTGAAGCCCGCAGCGTGCGCAACGTGCTCAGCCCCCGTTCGGTGGCGGTCATCGGTGCGTCGACGGACAGCTCGAAGGTGGGCAACGCCGTGCTCGCCAATCTGTTGGCCGGCGACTTCACCGGCCCCGTGTATCCGGTCAACGCCGACCACAGGTCGGTGCGCGGAGTCCGCGCCTACGCCACGGTGCACGACATCCCCGATCCGGTCGATCTCGCCATTGCAGCGGTTCCGGCCGATGCCATCGACGCGGTGCTCGACGATTGTCTGGACAAGGGTGTCAAGGCACTGCTGGTGGTGTCGGGTGGATTCGGCGAGACCGGTCCTGCGGGCCAGGAGAGCGAACGCAGGCTGGTACTGGCAGCCAGGGCGCACGGCATGCGCTTGATCGGGCCCAACGCATTGGGAGTGGCGAACACCGACCCCGAGTTCGGGCTCAATGCCACCCTCGCTCCGCATCTGCCGACGCCAGGAAACGTCGGATTCTTCTGTCAATCCGGCGCTCTCGGCATCGCCATCCTGGACGAGGCGGCCAACCGAAGGCTGGGTCTGTCCACGTTCGTCTCGGCCGGTAACCGTGCCGATGTGTCCGGCAACGATCTGCTGCAGTACTGGGACTCGGACCCGGCAACGGAGGTGATCCTGCTGTACCTGGAGAGCTTCGGTAATCCCAGGAAGTTCACCAGGATCGCCCGCCGGGTGGCGCGTAGCAAGCCCATCATCGCGGTCAAGAGCGGCCGCGGAGCCGTCCCGCCCGCACACGCGATCGGTGCCGATATCGACGACTCGATCGTGCGCGCACTGTTTGCACAGGCCGGGGTCATCCAGGTCGAGACCATCTCGGAACTGTTCGACTGCGCGGTCCTGTTCGGAAATCAGCCGCTACCGGCCGGACCGAGGGTTGCCGTCGTGGGAAACTCGACGGCGCTCGGCGTCCTGGCCGTCGACGCCGCTCGGGCCAAGGGCCTGCATGCGAGCAGCCCGATCGACGTCGGTCCGCAGGCAGGCCCGGAGGATTTCGCCGCGGCTGTGTCCTCGGCGTTGGCAGCGTCGGACATCGATGCCGTCATCGTCGTGTTCGTGCCGCCGGTGGCGGTCGAGGTGGAGCCGTTCGCGGCGGCGTTGGGCAATGCCGTCCGTGGGTCCGACAAGCCGGTGCTGTCGACCTTCCTTGCCGCCGAGGGCATCCCCGACGTGTTGGCGGTGCGTGGTCCGGGCGGTAATCCGGTTCGCGGTTCGGTGCCCTCGTACTCGAGCCCGGAGCGGGCTGTCGCGGCTCTGGCCGCGGCGTGGCGCTACTCGGCGTGGCGATCGCGGCCGGTGTCGAACCTGGTGCGACCCAAGAGCGTCGACTCCGAACGCGCCAAGCATCTCGTCGACCGTTGGCTGCCGACGGGTAGCCCAGGACGGTGGCTCTCGGACTTCGAAACCGCTGAGCTGCTCGCCTGTTACGGCCTCGACGTCGTGCCGTTTCACACCGTGACGGACGAGGACGAGGCCGTCGCCGCGGCGGACGAACTGGGCTACCCGGTGGCAGTGAAAGCGACGGGGGAGCGATGGCGGCACCGACCGGATCTCGGCGGGGTCCGACTCGACATCGCCGACGCCTCCGCGGTGCGGGTGGCGTATCGCAACCTGGCAGCCGACTCGGGCGAGCCGATATTGCACGTCCAGCGCATGGCGATCAAGGGAATCGGCTGCGCCGTACGGGTGCAGGACGACCCATCGTTCGGCTCGCTCATCTCGTTCGGCCTGGCCGGTGTCATCTCGGATCTGCTGGGCGACCGCGCGTATCGGGTACTTCCACTCACCGAGGACGAAGCTGCACAGTTGATCGATGCGCCGAAGGCCGCCCCACTACTGTCCGGATATCGCAATGCGGTACCGGTCAACAAGAACGCACTCATCGATGTCGTTCAGCGCATATCCGTTCTCGCAGAAGATGTTCCGGACATTCGAGAAATTTCCTGCGAGCCGATCCTTGCCTCCGCCGACGGTGCCGAGATCACCGACGCTCGGGTGCGCATCGGACCCGAACCGACCAGGGCCGATCTCGGCCCGCGTCGACTCCGCTGAACAGGCAACCGACAAGGTCCGAAAAAAGCGGCAGCCGAACCGACGTCCGCGAGGGGGAGGGAACGTCGGCTCGGCTACCGCATGTGGTGGCGCCAACAGGAATGGTCACCGTTGCCCCACCTGTCGGTGGGTGCGCTCAGCTCGCGTACGAGCGAAGCTTCTCGGCGCGATCGCCTTGGCGAAGCTTGACCATGACCTCGCGTTCGATCTGGCGAACCCGCTCGCGAGAAAGCCCGAAGAGCTTTCCGATCTGATCGAGAGTGCGTGGCTGGCCGTCGTCCAGACCGTAGCGAAGGCGAATGACCTGCTGCTCGCGCTCGTCGAGAGTGCCGAGGACGACACGCACGTCGCTGTGCAGCAACCCGGCGATGACGGCATTTTCGGCGGAGGTCGCCTCCGAGTCCTCGATGAAGTCGCCGAGGGGAGCCTCCTCGTCGCTGCCGACCGGCATGTCCAAGCTCACCGGATCGCGGCTGTGATCGAGCAGATCCGCGATCTTGTCCACCGCGATACCCGACTCGTTCGACAGTTCCTCGTCGGTGGCCTCGCGCCCGAGCTGCTGATGCAGCTCACGCTTGATTCTTGCCAGCTTGTTGACCTGTTCGACCAGATGGACAGGGAGCCGGATGGTACGGCTCTGGTCTGCCATGCCACGGGTGATGGCCTGGCGGATCCACCAGGTGGCGTATGTCGAGAACTTGAATCCCTTGGCGTAGTCGAACTTCTCCATCGCGCGAATCAGACCCAGGTTGCCTTCCTGGATGAGGTCGAGGAGCGGCATACCGCGACCGGTGTAGCGCTTGGCCAGGGAAACGACCAGTCGAAGGTTCGCCTCGAGGAGGTGGCTCCGTGCGGCGCTGCCGTCACGAACGATGATGGCCAGGTTGCGCTTCTTCACCGCGCTCAGACGCTTGGTGTTCTCGAGAACCTGCTTGGCGTACAGACCAGCCTCGATCCGCTTGGCCAGATCGACCTCTTCCGCGGCCGTCAGCAAGGCTGTGCGGCCGATGCCGTTGAGGTACACCCGAACGAGATCGGCTGCTGGGCTCTGGGCGTCCAGATCGGCATCGGTGGGCCGTGGACGAATCGTGGTGCTGGGGCTGGTCATGACTTGCCTCCTGGTCGGTGGTGTCTCACAGGGTTCAACGCTCGGGAGACTCCGATAAGTTCCCACGCCGATCCTTCTGATACCCGCTTGACCAGGGACTACGTCAGGTGCGTCCTGAGAAGTTGCTGAGAAGTGAGACCGCTCGGAACTGTGCTGCGCGTGCGCACACCGTCCGCACTCATCGAGCGGGCCGAACCAGGCCGTGCCGCACGAGTCCCTGCATCATCGGAACCGCGTGCGCCGCTAGTTCGTCGGCGTCTTCGCCGTGTGCGGCAGCGAGCAACTCGACCAATTCGCCGACCGGCAGACCGTCGGGTCGGAGCCCGGCCAGCAGCGCCGCACCGAGTTCGTCGATCTCGTGCTGCCACTGCGGCCCGTTGCCACGATGCACTCGCACCGCCACCGGAGACCAGCCCTCGGCACCGGGAAGGTAGACCCGTTCGAGCGCGGTGTCCGGATCGAGAGTCAACACCGAATCGAGGACGTCGTGCTCGCGCAGCCAGTCCAGTCGTGCGAAGTACTCCAGCGGTTCGTTGCCCAACGGGTCGGAGAACCCGTGCGTGAGTTCCTCGGCCAGAAGGTCGGTGGGCAGCTCGGTCTTCCGGAGGTAGACGAAGCCGAAGCCGATTCCCTCCACGTCCGCGGCAGTGAAATGATCGAGCCAGGACTGGGCCACCGGGGCCGCCTCGGGATCGCGGGGGTCGAGTCCGCCGTCGCGCATCCACGTGCCCACGTACAGGGCCGGATCGGCGACGTCTCGCTCGACGACCCAGGCATCGACCCCATGTTCGGGGAGCCAGGACGCGACCCGAGCGCGCCAATCCTCACCCCGAACGTGAACCCAGGACGCCAGAATCGCCGCTGTACCGCCCGGCGTCAGGTACTGCGGGGCCTGCCCGATCATGAGCGCGCTGGCCCCGTCCAGATCGAGACCCGAATCTCGGTAGGAGTGCCGTACTTCGGCGCGTCCGACGACGAACGGCGGGTTGGCCACGACCCGATCGAACGTGCGCCCGGCCACGGGCTCGAACCAGGAACCGTGCAGCAACTCGACGTCGAGGCCGTTGAGTGCCATCGTTGCGGCCGCGAGATCCATCGACCGAGGACTGATGTCGGTTGCGGTCACCCGATCGGCGTAGCCACAGGCGTGGACAGCCTGCACACCGCAGCCGGTACCGACGTCGAGAACGCTCGAGACCGGGGACGTGGGAGTGCCGCGAAGCAGCGACAGTGAGGCCTGCCCGACGCCGAGCACGTGGTCGGCAGCAGTGTCCGCCACGCGCATGCTGCCATCGGGATCCGAGACGATCCACCGAGTTCCGTGTCCGGCGTCGAGAGGGCGAATGTCGAGCAGCGTCCGCACCGTCGACCCGGTGCGAACAACGATGCCCGCGGCGATGGCATCGGTGACGGTCAGTGGCGCGATGGCCTCGGCGACCTCGGCCTCCGGACAATCGTCGACGAGCAGAAACAGGCGCACCAGAACTCCCAGTGCACCGGAACCCCGGCTGGCGTTGCGGACCGGCACCGGCTCACTGCGCCCCAGCGCGGCGTGCGCGTCGTCGCCGAGGAGCCTCAGGACGCCGTCGGCGTCGTAGCCGTTCGCCTCGAAGGCGAGCCGGAGCCGGGAACAGGCGGCAACGAGAGACGAGGAGCAATCATGCGAAGTCACCGGCCCAGTCTCGCACCGAGGAATATCGAAGTGTCAGTCGTCGCCCGGTTCGATCACCCGGTGGTCCCGCGACTCCAGTTGCGGCGCGTCCACGGTGCGGTTGTCGTAGCGGCTCATCTCGTCCTTGGTTCGCGGTGGCCGATCGTTGGCGATCAACACCGCCATCCACGGCAGCGGTATGGACACACCGACGATCGCCATGGAGATCCACGGATTCATCCACATCCCGTACGCGATGGCGGCCAACACCAACGCCGGAATGCGGAACGACATGATGAACATGTACTTGCGTACCCGCTTTTTGTGCTGCTCCTCGACCGACTGCTGTGCCTCGGTGATCAGGACCGGCCCATCCGGCGAGTCGCGATACGCGCTGCCGTCGAACCCTGGGGTTCTCGTCATACCTCCACTGTGGCACTACCGCCCACGGAATGCATACGACGGGCTGTGGAACCGGTTGGCACCTGCTGTGAATTCACGGATTAATCTGTGTTCATGAGCACTCAGACGAAGGACCGTCCCGATATCGCTCCGGACGAGACCACCGACGACGACCGACCGAAGTTCTTCCACTACGTGAAGAAGAACAAGATCGCCGAGAGCGCCGTGATGGGTACGCACGTGGTCGCACTGTGTGGAGAGGTGTTTCCCGTCACCAAGTCCGCCAAGCCCGGCTCTCCGGTGTGCCCCGATTGCAAGAAGATCTACGAGGGCTTGAAGAAGGGCGACTGATACTCCCGGCTCATCCGAGTCCTCGGTCGGTGGTCGGCTCGGGTCGATCCGTCCGGATTCGATCTGCGGGCAGTTTCATCGGACCCGTGGCCAGCCGTCGGGCCATGGCCGTCATCGGTCCCGACGGCTTGTCGTCGGCGGCGGTCTGCGCCGCGATCCACTCGCGCATCTGTTCCATTCGGGTGGCACGGGCCGGCCAGAACTCCTGAATGGTGGCGTTGAACTCCGCTCCCAGCACGATCGCGAAGCCGAGGAAGAACGTGAACAGCAGAAAGGCGATGGGCGTCGCCAGTGCGCCGTAGGTGTACCCGGTGCTCGTCACCCAGGTCAGGTAGCGGCGCAGCACCGCACTGGCGATCATGAAGAACACGCCCGCCAACAGTGCCCCGCCGAGCAGTCGATGCCACGGCAGCGAGGTGTGCAGAGCCAGCTTGTACAACGTCGTCAAGCCGATGATCAGCAGCAGACCGACGGCCGGGTAGTAGAAGAAGTCGACCAACTCGCTGCCGACATCGAGCCACGAATCGGGCAGGATCTGCTGCACGTACACCGGACCGAGGGCGACGAGCGGAAGTACGAAGACCGCGATGACCAGGAATCCGACATAGAGCAGCAGCGCGAAGAACCTCTGCCAGATCGGATTTCGCGCGTCCGCCTGTCCATGTGCTTCGACGATCGAGTCGACGAACGTCGAGATCGCCGACGATCCCGCCCAGAGTGACAGCAGAAAGCCGACGGACACGATCTCTCCGCTGCCCTGTGCGAGGACGTCCTTCACCGTCGGCGCGATGATCTGCTCGACGACGCTGCCGCTGAACAGGGTGTTGCTGAACGTGATGATCTTGGACTCGATGATCTCGACGGTGTTGGGTCCGAACCATCCGCCGACGAATCCGAGACTGCCGAGCACACCGAGAAGCAGCGGCGGCAACGACAGCGTCTGCCAGAACGCTGCGGTGGCGGCCTTGCTGAAGATCGAGTCGTCCCAGGCCTTGCTCAGGGTGCGCAAAGTCACTTTCCACACCAGATGTATCGGCTTTCGCGCCGACAATCGTTCCGGTGTCGGAGTTACGGCTGCAGACTCGCTCATGGTTCCTCCAGCATTCCTGACGAATGGGGACTTCGCTAACCACCGACGCGCCGTGTTGCGTCCGACTCACCCCAGCGATGCGTGATCGGTCGGTGCGGAGCGTTAGGCTCCTCGGCGGACACTGCAGGGCTACCGAGAGCGCGAGGAACTACATCGATGCCAGGAACCGGCGGCCAGTGAGCGCTGACATGTTCGATCCCACACCACCGTCCACCGAGCAGGTGGCTGCTCCTGTGAGCGGGGCTCCGCTGCGTGCGTGGCAGCGGCGCGCGCTGACGAAGTACCTCGTCGCGTCGCCGAAGGATTTCCTCGCCGTCGCGACACCGGGCGCAGGTAAGACGACGTTCGCTCTGCGCGTTGCCGCGGAGTTGCTCGCCCATCGGACGGTCGATCAGGTCACCGTGGTCGCGCCCACCGAGCACCTCAAGCATCAGTGGGCCGAATCCGCGGCCCGGGTCGGGATCGCTCTGGATTCTCGCTTCTCCAACTCGACCGGCCAGACGTCGAGCGATTACCACGGCGTGGTCGTGACCTACGCCCAGATCGCCTCCCATCCGTTCAAGCATCGGGTGCGCACGGAAGCGCGCAAGACCCTCGTGATCCTCGACGAGATCCATCACGGCGGGGACGCGAAGAGCTGGGGCGAGGGGATCAGGGAGGCCTTCGGCGACGCCACTCGCCGTCTGGCATTGACCGGTACTCCGTTCCGCAGTGACGACAGCCCCATCCCGTTCGTCAACTACGAACCCGATCAGGACGGGGCGATGCGGTCCAAGGCCGATCACTCGTACGGGTATTCCGACGCGTTGGCCGACGGGGTCGTTCGACCGGTCGTCTTCCTCGCGTACTCGGGTGAGGCACGTTGGCGAGACAGTGCGGGCGAGGAGTACACCGCACGACTCGGTGAGCCGCTCAACGCGGAACAGACAGCGAGAGCGTGGCGCACGGCCCTCGACCCGCAGGGCGACTGGATGCCCGCGGTGCTGTTGGCCGCCAACACGCGGCTGGCGCAGCTGCGCGCGGGTGGGATGCCGGACGCGGGCGGCCTGGTGATCGCGACCGACCAGACGGTCGCTCGCGCGTACGCGAAGCTGCTCGAGGTGATCACCGGCGAGACGCCTGCCATCGTGCTGTCGGACGATCCCACGTCCTCGGCCCGCATCGCGGCCTTCGCAGGTGGCGACCAACGCTGGATGGTCGCCGTGCGGATGGTGTCCGAGGGCGTCGACGTTCCGCGTCTGGCTGTTGGCGTCTACGCGACCAGCGCGTCGACACCGCTGTACTTCGCGCAGGCGATCGGTCGATTCGTGCGATCGCGTCGCCCGGGCGAGACGGCGAGCGTATTTCTGCCGTCGGTGCCGGTGTTGCTCGATCTCGCCTCGCAGCTCGAAGCGCAACGTGATCACATTCTCGGTAAGCCGCACCGGGAGAAGGACGGTTTCGACGACGAGTTGCTCGCCGATGCGAACAAGCAGAAGGACGAACCCGGCGAAGAAGAGAAGGCATACACCTCGCTCGGCGCGGACGCCGAACTCGACCAGGTGATCTACGACGGTTCCTCCTTCGGTACCGCGACGTTCTCCGGTAGCGACGAGGAGGCCGACTACTTGGGTCTGCCCGGGCTGCTCGATGCCACCCAGATGCGGGATCTGCTGCGGCAGCGGCAGCAGGAGCAGATCGACAAGCCCGCGGCGACTCCCGCCGTCCCGGTACCTCCGGTCGTGAGCGAGAGGGCCACCAGTGCGGGCCAGTTGGCCGGCCTGCGGCGTGAGCTGAACAGTTTGGTGGCGGTGTACCACCATCGCACCGGGAAGCCCCACGGTGTCATTCACGGCGATCTGCGCCGTATCTGCGGCGGGCCGCCGACAGCCATGGCGTCGGCCGATCAGTTGAGCGAGCGGATCGCGCAGCTGCGAAAAATGTAGAACGCGAAAATGTTAAACGCAGTAGAGCAAAAAATGACGGACGGTCTCGAAGACCGTCCGTCATTCTTGTCGATATTCGTTCGTCGATTGTGGCGAACCTTGTGTCCCCCGACGTGTCGGTGGGCTACACCGTGGAGTCCGATTCGGTCATCACCGTTGCGTTCACCTCACGCAAGCGGCCTTCGTGCTCGGTGGCGTGGTGACCGCAGAAGAGAAGTTCTCCGCCGGTCGATAGCACGACACGTGCGCGGGCCCCTGCACCGCACCGGTCGCACCGGTCCGCTGCTGTCAACTGTGGGCTGGTCAATGTTCCGGGCATGACTCCTCCGTACTGGCTCGCGGTTTCCCGTTTGCCTGGGGCCGGTCCGCCGCGTCGGTATGGCGCGGTTCGTTCACTCTGTCAGACGTATGGCGGTCACGCGTTGTTCCCGAGGGCGTTTCTTTGTGTTGTCACTAACACGAAACATCCCTCACGAGCTGGAACGCAGCAGAAGCTGTTCGCTGACAGCTGACACAGGCTCCGTGTGCGCCGCGCAGTAAGGTCGCCGATGTGGCTTCGACGACTCCATCTTCGCTGTCCGGCGCGTCGAAGCTGGGCATCCCGTCGCTGTTCGTGATCGGCGCGGTGTGCATGTACGTCGGTGCGGCGATCGGGGTGTTCCTGTTCGACACAGCCCCTCCGGCTGCGGTGGCCTGGCTGCGCGGTTTCGGGGCTGCGCTGGTGTTGCTGGCCTGGCGTCGGCCGTGGCGCGCTCGGGCCGGTGCAGGCGGTGCCTGGACCATGCGTCGGGCGGGCACAGCCGCTGCGTTCGGCGGGGCCACGATCGGTATGAACGTGATGTTCTACGAGGCCATCGCGCGGCTGCCGCTCGGTGCCGCGGTGGCGATCGAATTTCTCGGGCCGATCGCGGTGGCCGCAGCGGGTTCGCGGAAACGTGCGGATGTGTGTGCGCTGCTTCTCGTCGTCTGCGGCGTCGGTGCCATTGCCTCCGCACAGTTCGACGGTGGTGAGGTCGGCCTGGTGGGAATCGCATTCGCGCTCGGCTCCGCAGCGCTGTGGGCTGCCTACATCGTGCTGGGGAAGACCGTGGCGGATGCGGGCAGAGGACTCGACGATATGGCGGCCGGTTTCGCTATCGCCTCGGTGATTCTGGCCGCACCGCTGTTCGGCCCGTTCGCACTGACACACGTCGGAGTCCTGGGTGACTGGCGAATCTGGGTTCTCGGCCTTGGCGTCGGGCTGCTGTCGAGCGTGGTTCCGTACGTTCTCGATCAGTACGTCCTCGTGCGAGTGGGTCGGGCTCGGTTCGCGTTGCTGCTGGCATTGCTTCCTGCGACGGCCACAGTGGTCGGTGCAGTGGTGCTGACCCAGGTTCCGACGAGCCTCGAGGCACTCGGAATCCTGGCCGTCATCGCGGCTGTGGTGGTCACAGGGCTGCCTGATCGACGCGGTCGCGGCTCTGTCGAGATTCCACCGCCTTGACCGGCACGGCACCGGGCAGAATAGGACCGTGACCAGTACACCGGAGGACCTCGTTCACATCTGCACCGCAGGGGAGTGGCTGTCGATGCGCGGGCAGGACCGATACGTGCCCGACTCGTACGAGGAGGTGGGGTTCGTTCACCTGTCCACGCCCCAGCAGGTGCACTTGCCGGCGAACCGGTTGTTCGCGGGCCGAGACGATCTCGTTCTGCTCCGCCTGGATCCCGCTCGACTGGCGGCGCCGGTGCGGTGGGAACCCGGGGTGCCGACCGATCCGCAGTCGATGACGTTCCCACATCTGTACGGGCCGCTGCCGGTCGCGGCCGTCACCGCCGTGCTCGACTACCGACCCGGGCCGGACGGTGTTTTCGGCGTTCCTCGGATGTGACGGTGTTCGGGCACCAGCGCAACAAGGCCCGCCGATCGCAGTGATCGGCGGGCCTTGTTCGGCGGAGCCTGGTCGGCGAAGCCCGGACACTCAGTCCAGGTAGTCGCGCAGCACCTGAGAGCGAGAGGGGTGACGCAGCTTCGACATCGTCTTGGATTCGATCTGGCGGATCCGCTCGCGGGTGACGCCGTAGACCTGGCCGATTTCGTCGAGAGTGCGGGGCTGTCCGTCGGTGAGGCCGAAGCGTAGGCGCACAACACCCGCTTCGCGCTCGGACAGCGTCTCCAGGACAGACTGCAGCTGATCCTGGAGCAGGGTGAACGACACTGCGTCGACGGCCACGACGGCTTCGGAGTCCTCGATGAAGTCGCCGAGCTGGCTGTCGCCCTCGTCGCCGATGGTCTGGTCGAGGGAAATCGGCTCACGCGCGTACTGCTGGATCTCCAGCACCTTCTCGGGCGTGATGTCCATTTCCTTGGCCAGCTCTTCGGGAGTGGGCTCGCGGCCGAGATCCTGAAGCAACTCGCGTTGAATGCGGCCGAGCTTGTTGATGACCTCGACCATGTGCACGGGGATGCGGATCGTGCGGGCCTGGTCCGCCATGGCCCGAGTGATGGCCTGTCGAATCCACCAGGTTGCGTACGTGGAGAACTTGTAGCCCTTGGTGTAGTCGAACTTCTCGACCGCACGAATCAGACCGAGGTTGCCTTCCTGGATGAGATCGAGGAAGGCCATGCCGCGACCGGTGTACCGCTTGGCCAGCGACACGACGAGGCGAAGGTTTGCTTCGAGGAGGTGGTTCTTGGCGCGGTTTCCGTCTCGACAGATCCACGTCATGTCGCGGCGCTGCGCCACGGGGAGCTTTTCGCCCTTCTCCGCGGATTCACGCATCTTCTCGACGGCGAACAGGCCCGCTTCGATGCGCTTGGCCAGTTCGACTTCTTCCTCCGCGTTGAGGAGCGCAACCTTGCCGATCTGCTTGAGGTACGCACGGACGGAGTCCGCGGACGCGGTGAGTTCGGCGTCCTTTCGTGCCTGTCGCAGCGCCTCGGATTCCTCTTCGTCCCAGACGAAGTCACCCGAAGCCTTGTCTTCTGCGGTCGGCTCGCTGGTGGGGTCCTCTTCGGTGTCGTCACCGGCAGCAACGACCTCGACGACATCGTTGGCAGCGGCTGCGAGGTCGCCTTCGGAAATGTCGATGTCTTCGATACCGGGTGCGCTGTCTTCTGCGTCGTCCCCGATCGCGGGATCTGCTGCTGTCTTCTTTGCTGCGGCCTTCTTCGCCGGTGCTTTCTTGGCAGCGGCTCGCTTGGCCGGTGCCTTCTTTGCCGGTGCCTTCGCAGCGGGTGCCTTGACAGCAGGTGCAGGTGTCGCAGACTCGGTCTCGGAATCTACGGTCTGACGGATATCGGTGGCTGCCACGTACGCCCTTTCGTGACGAAGTCGTGCGGCGTCACGCCAGAGTTGTTTCCGGCGGAGAGGTCTTCGGATTCGGCCGGCTGCGTACCGGCACACACCATTGTAACGACCTCTCAGGAGTTTGTTACCGACCCTCGTACTACAGAGGTGGCGAGGCAGCGTGTCAGTGTGCTCGTCAGGGGTTGCTCGCGGACTCCGCGGACGGAACTGCGCTGTCTGCGGCCAGCGCCGCCCCGACGATCCCGGCAGTGTTCAGCAGGGTTGCCGGTACGACGGGAGTGCGATTGGTCAGGTGCGGAATCCACTTCTCGCTCTTGCGGCTGATGCCACCCCCGGCGATGAACAGATCCGGCCAGAGCAACGCCTCGAACGTCTCGAGAACCTTCGAGACCTCCTTGGCCCATTCCTTGTAGGACAGATCCTTGTTCTCCTTCACCGACGACGCCGCACGATGCTCGGCCTCCTTGCCGTCGATCTCCATGTGGCCGAACTCGGTGTTGGGTAGAAGTACCCCGTTGTGCAACACTGCCGAGCCGATTCCGGTGCCGAAGGTCAGCAGTACGACGACACCGTCCTTGCCTTTGCCGCCGCCGTACTTGTCCTCGGCAACTCCGGCCGCGTCCGCATCGTTGAGCACGGTGATGCTCTCGGTCCCGATGGCCTTCGCGAACAGTGCACGCGCATCGGTGTCGATCCAGGATTTGTCGATGTTGGCGGCCGAGCGAGCGACTCCGTTCGTCACCACCGCAGGCAGCGTGATGCCGACCGGACCGGTCCAGTCGAAGTGTTCGACGATTTCCGCCACGGTGCGTGCGACCGCGTCGGGCGTCGAGGGTTGGGGTGTCGCGATCTTGTAGCGATCGCCTACGAGTTCCCCGGTGCTCAGATCGACGATGCCGCCTTTGATGCCGCTGCCGCCGACGTCGACGCCGAATCCGTGTCGAGCTGTTCCGGTGGTGCTGGTGTTGTCCGAACCTGCCTGTGTCATGTGGATGTCGCTCCTGGCCCGATCGAATCAGTGTGATGCCGTTGCCACCGAACAATAGTGCGGATTCTTCGTTCAGGGGACGCCGACACCGACCCGCCGCTCTCGACGCGTCGCAGCGGTGGTGCTCGGCCCTCGGTGTGTGTTGCGATGTACGCGTGCCGAAATCAGACGGATCGCAGAACGCTACCGCCAGTGCAGAATTGCCGGAACCGCAATCGGAGGCGGCGGGCGGGGTGGCCAGTGCCCGATCGACCACTCGTGAGGTGGACGTATTGCGTGAGATCGCAGTTCGAGTGGCAACGAACGCCGCCGCGCACGTACGCCTGAGACGACCTCAGGTGTTCGGAGGGGGCTCGCACGTCGATGACGGTGCGGTGCAATCCAAGAGCACACCGACCGATCCGGTCACCGTCGTGGACACCGAGACCGAGCGTGTTCTGCGTGAGATGTTGGCGAGGTTACGGCCCGCTGATGCCGTTCTCGGAGAAGAGGAGGGTGCCGAGAACGACTCCCTCGACGGCGTGCGGTGGGTATTGGATCCGATCGACGGGACAGTGAACTTCATGTACGGGATCCCGGCGTATGCGGTCTCCGTCGCCGTTCAGATCGATGGTGTGAGCGTGGCCGGTGCCGTGGTCGATGTTGCCCGTGAGCTCGTCTACTCCGCGGCGAAGGGCCGAGGTGCGGTGGTGGAGCGGGCCGACGGCACGCAGGAAATATTGCGGTGCTCGGGTGTCACGGAACTGTCGATGACGTTGCTGGCCACGGGATTCGGTTACGGGGCGCGGCGGCGTGCCGTGCAGGGAGCGATCGTGTCAGAGCTGTTGCCGCAGGTCCGCGACATTCGTCGGATCGGTTCGGCGGCACTCGATCTGTGCATGGTCGCGTCCGGAACCGTGGACGCTCATTTCGAGCACGGCCTCAGTCCGTGGGACTGGGCTGCCGGTGGTTTGATCGCGGCCGAGGCAGGAGCTCTGGTTCGGCTCCCCGCTCCGAACTCGACGAGTGCACAGGGATCGGTGACAGTGGCCATGGCTCCCGGAATCTCGGAGGCCTTCCTCGCGGCACTACGCAGCGCAGGCGCTCTCGATCCGATTCCGGGCTGACCCAGGCCGGTGGATCTCAGCAGCGTGCTTGGCGTGCGGCCGCAAGGAGGTCGGAGTCGAGGGGCTGGGGTGGGGCACCCGGCGCGGTGGCGGCGAGCGTACGCAGTACTTCCTCTGCGTCGTCGCCGGGCTGGATCTCGCTGAAGTACGTCCCGAGCGCGAGGTCGACCGTGTCGTCGGTGCGGGAATCTTCGATGAGCTCGGCGCACGGCGCTACCAGCCACACTGCGCTCGCCGCAGCGAGACCGGCCGGACCGAAGCGAATCTGGCCCTGGCACTGCATGTTCTGGTCGACGTAGACCGGATCGTTGCCGACCTGGACGTCCGGTGCACTTGCGAATCCGTAATCACTGAGCTGGGCTGCCACGTGGGCGGCCTGACCACGCTCACCGTTGGCGTTGAACACGCGTACCTTCGATGCCGACAGAGCCGCCGGCTCGACGTCGAGCAGTGTCGTGGGATCGACTTCGTTCCCCAGCGGAGCAGGCTGCGTTCCGTCGGTGGCCGCCGTGGTGGTCGGTGCATTGCATTCGGCGGTGGTCGTGGTGGTTTCGGAGGTGGTGAACACCTTGACCCAGACCAACACGCCCAGCAGGGCGAGCACCGTGAACACCGCGATGATGGGAAATGCGCGGCGGCGACGGAACGGACGACCTCGATCGTCGGCCGAATGGCCTTCGGTGATCAGAGAAACCACAGTTGATCTTCGCCTTTCCGTCGGCAGTCGCCGAGACCGGTCACAGGGTCGGTTCACACCGACGCGGTGACTACTGTAGATGCCCGCGCGCTCGGGCGGCGGCACACAGGGCCGAGCCCTGCTCGACTGCCGTGCCCGGGGCCCGATTCGTTGCTCGAAACCGGCACGTGGGCGAATTCGAGCGGCCACGGAATGAAGCCGGTCTTCCGGGTGTTGATGCGGCGTGCAGGCACCCGGTGGGCTCACCGGCGATTCGTTTTCGACTTTGTCACCGGCTTCGGCTATTGTCTGGCGGCCGCGGTGCTTCGGAAACGGATGCCGATGCACTGTCGATCTGATGAGCGAGGTCCCGAGCGGGTTTCGATCAGCGAGTTCTGGGAACTACCCGGTGTAGTTTCGGGCACCGCGTGACGACAGACGATTTTTGACAGACATGAATATCGGTGGGAGCAAGAAAGAGCCCTCTTCACAGCCGACGGCCACAAGCCGACCCATCGGCAGCCTCCACTACACACACGCACGAAGATGAGGGGTACGAGAACAGTGGCAACCGACTACGACGCACCGAGAAGAACAGAATCCGATGATGTGTCGGAGGATTCTCTCGAGGAGCTGAAGGCCCGCCGCAACGAGGCTCAGTCCGCAGTGGTGGATGTGGACGAATCCGACACTGCCGAGTCGTTCGAGCTTCCGGGCGCTGACCTGTCCGGCGAGGAACTTTCGGTTCGGGTGGTCCCCAAGCAAGCGGACGAGTTCACGTGCTCGAGCTGCTTCCTGGTGCATCACCGCAGCCGACTGGCCAGTGACGCAGGCGGCGTACTGATGTGCCGCGACTGCGCGGCTTGATCAGATGAGCACAGACCCGCTTGATCGGGTCTGTGCTGCGGATCTTCGAGGAGCTGGTGGTTCCTCGAAGATCGCAGAGGCGGTGAAAGCGCAGAAGCGGTGAAAGCACAGAGGTTGTGAAAGCTCAGCGGCCTTCTACGCCATGAGCGGTCAGCACCGCCAGCAACGCCTCGGGGCGTTTGGTGCTGACCAACCAGTACGGTGTCGGGTCGTTCGGATCGTCGAGGACCACGATCACCATCTGCTTCACCCAGGTGCGGTGCTGTACGAAGGCAAGCGGATCGAGTTGCCTGCCCAGCGCCGCACTTTTCGCAGTTGCGGGCACGATTGCTGCCTTGGACGCCACGTCGAGCGGCAGATGGGCTCCACCGACGCGCAACTCGACCCCGGTGGAGTCGGGACCTGCCACGACGTCGACGCGGAGCCTGCTGAAGGCGTACAACGCCCAGGCGAACAACGGAATCAAGACCACGTACGGAAGCCAGGCCCGGACGCCGGGGGCACCCATGTGGACCTCTGCCGCCAGCAGCACCGCCAGCGCGAGGCCGGCCGCCCACCACCAGATGGGCACCCAGAGCCGCTCGGAGTAGAGCACGGAGCCGGAGGGCACCGGCGACCCGACGGGCGGAGTGGAGTCGTCGGACTCCGAGTTGGCATGTTCGGCCTGTCGATCTGCAGTCACGAGTCCCAGGGTAGTCGCCACGTCGAGTCGGGAGTGGGCCAGCGTAGTCTCGTTCGACGTGAGCGACGAAGTCACCGAGACCGGCAACGATGCGTCCACCGATCGGTCCCTGGCACCGATGCAACCCGCATCTGCGTTGTCCGAGGTCCGGGTTCGCCGACTCGATCCCGGGCTACCGGTGCCGACTCGAGCACACGAAGGAGACGCGGGAGTCGATCTGCGGATCACGGCCCCGGTCACGATTGCTCCGGGCGAACGCGTCCTGGTGGGGACCGGTATCGCGCTCGCTCTGCCGTTGGGGACCGTCGGACTGATACACCCACGTTCGGGCCTGGCCGCGAAATCGGGACTGTCGGTCGTCAACACCCCGGGCACCGTCGACGCCGGCTACCGCGGGGAGATCAAGGTGTGTCTGATCAACCACGATCTGCACACTCCGATCGTCCTCGAGCGCGGCGATCGCGTCGCGCAATTGATCGTGCAGCGGGTGGAATTGGTGACGTTCGTCGAGGTGAACGAACTGGACGAGACCGTACGAGGGGCCGGTGGGCACGGTTCGACGGGCGGCCATGCGAGTCTGAAGCAGTGACTGCCGCTACGAGATTCGCCGGTATCAGGCATCGTGCAAGCAACCGAGAAGAAGAGGACTGAACATGTTCGGACGGCGTAAGAAGAACGACGCCGGCAGTGCCTCCGCGCCCGGTGCGGAGCCATTCGTCGACGGAATCGAAGACGAAGACGACGAGGTGGACACGGACGCCGCCACCGAGGGCCCGCATGATCTGGCGGACCTCGACGAGGACCGGGAAACCATCGCGCAGACGCGCCTCGACCTCGGATCGGTACTGATCCCGCTGCCCGAGGGCGGTCAGCTCCAGGTCGAGATGTCGCAGGCAGGCAGTCCGCAAGCAGTGCACATCGTCACTCAGTTGGGGCGCATCACCATTGCTGCCTACGCCGCACCGAAGTCGCCCGGTCAGTGGCGTGAGGTGGCCGCGGACCTGGCCACCTCGCTCCGCAACGACAAGGCCGAGACGACCATCGAGACGGGGCCGTGGGGACGCGAGCTGCACGGGGTGACGGTCAACGCCGATCTGCGTTTCATCGGAGTCGACGGCTACCGATGGATGGTTCGCTGCGTGCTGGCCGGACCGTCGGGCGCGGTGAGCGAGGGGCAGCCGCTCGTCCAACTCGCCCACACGATACTTCGGCAGACCGTGGTCGACCGGGGCAACGACCCCCACCCGGTTCGGACACCGTTGCCGGTGGTGCTACCTCAGGTGCTCTCCGAGCAACTTGCGGCTGCCGCACAGCAACAGGCGGCAGCGCAGCAGGCGGCCTCGCAACAGCCTGCCCAACAGCCCGCACAGCAGCCGCAGCAGGCGGCGAACGCCGAGACACCCGCTGCGCAGCAGGCGAATCCAGCCCAGGAGTCGGCCCCGACCGAACGCCCCCGAGCGCCGCGTCGCGGGGCGTCGGGATCGGCTATTCAACAGTTGGGTGGCTGACCCGACCCTCGAACGGATGCGGCCACGGTAGGCCGAGACCGTCGACGGCCGCACGTCCGAGGCAACCAGGATCCCGGCCGATGTCGTCCAGCGTCACCGAGCGCAGTGCGCAGTTCGGGATCGTGCCGGCCCACTGCCGCGCGATGTCGATCGGATGCACCGCGTCGTCCACAGCGCCGACGACGACTGTGGGCAGCTGGATTCGTGCGAGTCCGGCGAGATCGAGGCTGCTGTACCGTGCCGCCTCGTCCAATGCGTCCGGGAGGCCCGGCCACTGGGCAGCCCAGGACCGGCGCAAGGTACGCGCGAGCCATTCGGGACTCGACGATGCCATTGCCGCGCTGACGGCCTCGAGCCCGTCCTCGCGCAGGGATCGGGCGGTCAACCGAGCGCTCGTGGCCGCGGGGGAGTCCGACGGATCCCCGGTCCACGCCGGTAGTGCGAGTGCGAGCGCGATGGTGCTCGACGGATTGTCGAGAGCCCATCGTGCCGCGACTGCAGCACCGAGGGAGATTCCTGCGACGAGGATCGGACCGTGCAGACGTGCCGCGTGGTCCAGGGCAGCGAGGTAGCTCTCGACCACCCCGGCCGGATCGGGTTCGACCGCGAGAGTGGTCGATCCCACAGCGCTCAGCGCTGCCGAGAATGCGTCATCGGCGAATCGGGCATCCGATCCCGTACCAGGTAGAACGACTGCGGCGGGGGTATCGAGTCGGCTGCGCACGAGACGATTGTGCACGCCTTTCTGCTCACGCGTGGCGATGGTTGGTCACCGTGACCCATCGGGTCTACAGTGGCGAAGTACCCGCCCTGACGAGGCAAACCCCACGTCGCCGCAAGTGCTCCGAGGAGTGGAGCGTGCGGAACGACTGACAACGCTGGAGCGCAGAATGGCACCCGCTGCCGCAGGATACTTTCGCCGGTTGACGCGAAAGTTGACCGAGGACATCGAACAACTCGACGCCGAGGAGATGGCTGAATCCTCGGAAGCGTCCGGTGCCCGACGCGCGTGCGATTGCACGCGCGGTGAGGAAGTCACGATGTTGGGACGGCTGCGCAGCGTCGAAGCGTGTTCGAAGGCCGCCAACGCCAACATCGAGGCCGAGTTCTTCGACGGCACCGATACGGTGACGCTGGTCTGGATCGGTCGCCGCAAGATCGCCGGAATCGAGCCGGGAAAGACCGTGCTCGTTCGCGGACGCGTCGGCGAACGCGAAGGGCACAAGATCGTCTACAACCCCTATTACGAATTGCGCGACGACAGCTGACCGTCGCCGGTATGGCACTCTCGTTGTCGTGACCAACAGTGACAACGGCGTGCCACACCCCAAGACCCCGAGTACGCCGGAACCCACGGACGACGGGCCGACGCCTGACAATGTCGAGAAGGTGGCTCCCACCGTTCTCGAGCAGCTCGGCGGAGTGCGTGGGCTCCTGTACTCCACGTTGCCGGTGATCGTCTTCGTCCCGGCGAACAGTTACTTCGGCCTCGGCGTTGCATTGTGGGCGGCCCTGGGCGTCGCAGCCGCGGTGCTGGTGTGGCGTCTGGTTCAGCGCAGCCCCATTCAGCCGGCGATCTCGGGATTCTTCGGCGTGGGCATCTGTGCATTCATCGCATACCGCACCGGAGATGCCAAGGGCTATTTCCTGTTCGGCATCTACACCTCACTGGTGTACGGCGGGGCATTCGTGGTGTCGGTCCTGGCGCGGTGGCCGCTGGTGGGAGTGATCTGGGGTTACCTCAACGGCAAGGGGACGGCGTGGCGGCACGATCGCTCCGCGGTGCGCTACTACGACCTGGCCACGATCGCCTGGGCTGCAGTGTTCGGTGCCCGGTATCTCGTGCAGTCGCAGCTCTACGACTCGGATCAGACCGGCTGGCTCGCCGTCGCTCGCATCGGCATGGGGTGGCCGCTGACCGGAGTGGCGTTGCTGGTCACGCTGTGGTCCGTGCGTCAGGCCGACCGCGCCCTCGAGATCGCCTCGGGTGCGGACCGGGCCGACGGGACGCTGCCGTCAGATCAGACCGACCGCAGCACGTAGTTCGTTCTCTACCTCTTTCGCGGCGACGAACAGCAGTTCGTCGCCGCCCTCGAGCGGATCGTCGTTCTGTGGAACGATCACTCGGCCACCGCGCAGAATGGTGACCAACGCCGCATCCCTGGGCAATCGAAGCTTCCTGACCGGCTTTCCCGCCAACGGAGTGTTCTCCGGAAGGGTGATCTCGACGAGGTTCGCCTGACCCTTGCGGAATGTCATCAGGTGCACGAGATCGCCGACGGAGACGGCTTCTTCGACCAGCGACGCGAGCATGCGCGGCGTCGACACGGCAACATCGACGCCCCATGCGGCGTCGAACAGCCACTCGTTTCGTGGATCGTTGACTCGTGCCACCACTCGATCGACGCCGAACTCGGTCTTGGCCAGCAGGCTGAGCACCAGGTTGGCCTTGTCGTCGCCGGTGGCGGCGATCACCACGTCGTAATTCTGGAGCTCGGCGGTCTCGAGCAGGCTCAGTTCGCAGGCGTCGGCCAGCACCCATTGTGCTTCCGCGATGGCGGCCTGATCGATGTGATCGAGCTTGCGTTCGAGGAGCATCACGTCGTGCCCGCTGCGGATCAACTCGCGAGCGATGGATCTGCCGACTGCGCCGGCACCGGCGATGGCGACTTTCATGGCATCCCGTTCGGATCGGTGTAGTGGGGCTGGGTTGGTGCTGGTGTCATCAGTGGTCCGCGGGCGGTGGATTGCCGGCCAGCGCCAATGCTTCGGCCACGGTTCCCGACACGGCAGCGACGTAGATCTCGTCTCCCGCCTGGATCACCGTTCGCTTGTCCGGCAGCAGTCCCGAACCGAATCGGATGACGAACGCCGCTCGCGATCGGGTGGCATCTTCGAGGACCGACAACTTCTTGCCGATCCACCCGTCGTGGCAGTCCAACAGGACCACCGCCACGCTGCCCGAGGGGTCCCGCCATTTCGTGGTCGGGTCGTCGCGCAGCAGGTTGTGCAGAAATCTGTCAGTGGCCCACGGAACCGTTGCCACGGTGGGGATGCCGAGCCGCTCGTACACTGCGGCGCGCTTGGCATCGTAGATTCGTGCGACGACCTTCTCGACGCCGAACGTCTCGCGCGCCACGCGGGCGGCGATGATGTTGGAGTTGTCCCCGGAGGACACCGCCGCAAAGGCCTCCGCCTTGTCGATTCCGGCTTCCACCAGAACATCTCGGTCGAATCCCATGCCGACGACCCTGGGGCCGGTGAAATCCGGATCGAGTCGCAGGAACGCCGCCTCGTCGCGATCGATGATGGCCACCTCGTGGCCGATCCGTTGGAGCGCACCCGCCAGCGATGCGCCCACGCGGCCACATCCCATTACAACTACGTACAACGCCCCAGCTCCGTCCCGAACTCGATCTCGATCTCGATGGTCGTCACTGCCACCGTGTAAGCGTGCACCAACGTATCCGGCCTTCGTCGGCGAATCGAGCCAGGGTGTCTTCTGGCGGTGTTTCCGACGCTCGCCCGAGACGCCCGGCCGGCGACGGCCTACGCTTCTCCCCGTGTCCAAGCTTTCGACTGCCGCCAAGCGGCTGGTGCTGGGTAGGCCTTTCCGCAGCGACAAGCTGGGCCATACGCTGTTGCCCAAGCGGATCGCGCTTCCGGTCTTCGCCTCCGACGCGATGTCCTCGGTCGCGTACGCCCCCGAAGAGATCTTCCTCGTGCTGTCGGTGGCGGGAATCTCCGGAGTCGCGTTCACGCCGTGGATCGGACTCGCCGTAGCAGTGGTCATGGCCGTCGTCGTCGCCAGTTACCGGCAGAACGTGCATGCCTACCCGTCGGGTGGCGGCGACTACGAAGTCGCGACGACCAACCTCGGCCCGACGGCGGGGCTGACCGTCGGCAGCGCCCTGTTGGTCGATTACGTACTGACGGTCGCGGTGTCGATTTCCGCGGCCGCGTCGAACATCGGGTCGGCAGTTCCGTTGGTGGCCGAACACAAGGTGCTGTTTGCAGTCGTGGCGATCGTGCTGATCACCTCGATGAACCTGCGCGGCATCCGAGAATCCGGTGCGGCTTTCGCCATCCCCACGTACGCGTTCATGTTCGGCATGGTGCTGATGATCGGCTGGGGATTGTTCCGGGTCTACATCTTGGGTGAGGACGTGCAGGCCGAGTCTGCGGCGTTCGATCTGAAGGCCGAGGATTCACATCTGTACGGCATTGCCTTCGCGTTCCTGATCGCCCGAGCGTTCTCCTCGGGTTGTGCGGCGCTGACGGGTGTCGAAGCGATCAGCAACGGCGTCCCGGCCTTCGAGAAGCCGAAGTCTCGCAACGCCGCAACGACCCTGCTGCTACTGGGATTGATCGGGACAAGCCTGCTGATGGGCATCATCGTGCTCGCTCAGACGGTGGGCATCAAGTACGCCATGGATCCCGCGTCGCAGCTGGTCGGTGCACCGGACGGGTACGTGCAGAAGACGTTGATCGCCCAGTTGGCCGAGACTGTCTTCGATGGCTTCCCGGCCGGGTTCTTCTTCATCACCACCGTCACCGCGCTGATCCTCGTACTGGCGGCCAACACGGCCTTCAACGGGTTCCCCGTGTTGGGTTCGGTCCTCGCGCAAGACCGGTATCTGCCCCGCCAACTGCACACCCGCGGCGATCGACTGGCGTTCAGCAACGGGATTCTCTTCCTGTCCGGTGCTGCCATCACGTTCGTGGTCGTCTTCGGTGCCGAGGTGACCAAGCTCATCCAGCTCTACATCGTCGGGGTGTTCGTCTCGTTCACGCTGAGCCAGACGGGCATGGTTCGGCACTGGACGCGGCTGCTCGCCGCCGAGACCGACCGCGAATCGCGTCGGCGAATGATGCGATCGCGCGTGGTCAACAGTGTGGGCCTCGTCATGACCGGAACGGTGTTGGTGATCGTGCTGATCACCAAGTTCGCCGCCGGTGCCTGGATCGCGATCGTCGCGATGGTCTTGATCTTCGGCTTGATGCGCTTGATCCGGAAGCACTACGACACGGTGGCGAGCGAGCTGGAGGACGAGGAGTGGGACGGCGTGCTGCCCAGCCGCACCCACTCGATCGTGTTGGTGTCGAAGTTGCACATGCCGACGTTGCGCGCATTGGCGTATGCCCGTGCGACGAGGCCGGACACGTTGGAAGCGGTGACGGTCAACGTGGACGAGGCCGATACGCGTGAGCTGGTGCGGCAATGGGAAGCGAGCGATGTCTCGGTACCGCTGAAGGTCGTCGAGTCCCCGTACCGTGAGATCACCAAGCCGGTGCTGGACTACGTCAAGCGGGTCCGACGCGACTCCCCACGTGACGTGGTCACCGTGTTCATCCCGGAGTACGTCGTGGGGCACTGGTGGGAGCAGGTTCTGCACAATCAGAGCGCGCTGCGTCTGAAGTCTCGGTTGCTGTTCCAGCCGGGTGTGATGGTCACCAGCGTGCCGTGGCAGCTGCATTCCGCCGAGAAGGCGCGCAAAGAGGTACTCGGCAACGCGCCGGGAGCGTCGCGTCGAGGCTACGAACCACCGGTGGGCAAGTGAGCGAGAGTTGGTCCGGGCTTCTGGTCGAAGTGGAGCTCGGAGCCCCGGGGCACGGCGGGTTCTGTGTGGCTCGTCACGACGGCCGGGTGATGTTCGTGCGGCACGGTCTGCCCGGGGAGCGTGTGTTGGCCAAGGTCACCGAGGATCGCGGTAAGTCGTTCTGTCGGGCCGATGCCGTGGAGATCCTGACGCCGTCGAAGGATCGGGTCGAGGCGGTGTGTCCCATCTCCGGTCCGGGTGGGTCCGGTTGCTGTGATTACTCCCACGCGAGCCTCGAGGCCGGCCGAGCCATGAAGGCCGCCGTGGTCGCCGAACAACTGCGCCGGGTCGCTGGAATCGAGCGTGAGGTTCTGGTGGAGGAACTGCCCGGAACCGGTGACGGACGAGGCTGGCGAACTCGGGTGCGACTCGTTGTGGACGCCGGCGGCCGACCTGGTTTCCACCGTTATCGAAGTAGCTCGATCCTGGCCGAGCTCGGGTGTCCCCAAATGGATTCGCTTGCCTACGAAGGCCTGTCGGACACGCGATGGCGAGCGGGCTCGGAACTGCAGGTCGTGGTTGACGGCTCGGGCGAGCGGCATGTCGTGGAGATCGCTCCGGCACAGGTCTCCGATACCGGCCGTCGGTCTCCCGGTCGACGCGGGGCATCCGCTCGTCGGGCTGCGTCGTCACGGACCCGACCGGAAAAGGCCGTGATCGGCTCGGGTCGGGTGACGGAGTACGTCTCGAACAGATCCTGGACCCTCGACGCCACCGGTTTCTGGCAAGCCCATCGCGGTGCGGCTCAGATGTACACCGACGTGGTGACGGAATGGGCGGACGCCTCCCCGGGGGAGGGTGCGTGGGATCTCTACGGCGGCGTCGGGGTGTTCGCGGCGGCGCTCGCCGCCGGGGTCGGATCGGACGGGCACGTCTCCAGCGTCGAATTCTCTCGACGGGCGGCCGAGGACGGTCGTTCGGCTCTCGTGGATCTGCCGCAGGTCTCGTTCGTGCCGGGACGCGTCGAGCGTTCGTTGGAGGCGTTGGCGCAGCCGGTGTCGGTTGCGGTGCTCGATCCTCCTCGTGCGGGGGCTGGACGGGGCGTGATCGACGCCCTCGCCGTCCGGCGCCCCCGTTCGGTGGTGCACGTCGGCTGTGATCCGGCGTCGTTCGCGCGAGATGTGAGCCTGTACCGGGCTGCGGGCTACGAGCTGACCGACATCCGCGCGTTCGACGCCTTTCCGCTGACCAGTCACGTCGAGTGCATCGGCCGCTTCGTCCGGAGGTAGTGCGGCCGTCGAACTGCGTCGCCCGGTCATGCGGGGTGAGCCACTTCGGCGACTGCGGCGAAGGCCTCGGTGGGCACGGTGACGATGCGTTGGGCACCACATCGGCACCCTTGGTATCCGACGAGGCCCTCGCTCGTGTCGTGGGTGGAGTGGGTGGTCCAGGTGTGTGTGGTGTGCTCTGTGTGCATTCTCCCACTGTGATGTAATGGTCTTATGCACATCAACCCTTACGGGGAATATGCGGTGAAACTGGGCATCGACCTGCTCAACAGTCCACCCGCCTCAGCGGCCGAACTGGGAAACCGCTGCGTCGATGCCGGTCTCGTGCCGGACTGGACGGCAACCGAGGCCGATCTGGTGGACACCATGGCGTTCCTGCGTGACTGGGCCGGCGTGGTGGACGCCGACACCGATCACGAGCGAGCCGAGGCGCTCAACGCTCTCCTCGCCCAGGCCTCGGCCTACCCGAGGTTGACCGACCACGCCGGTGACGGATGGCACATGCACTACCGCGACCCCAATATCGAGCTCGGCGGCGTCATTCGGGCCCTGGTGAGCGTCGGCACAGCCTTGCATCTGACGGGGCGCGGGATGTCCCGCCTCGGTCGCTGCGCGGCCACCGACTGCGATCTCGCCTTTGCAGACACCTCCCGGACGGGCAGACAGCGGTACTGCGGGACGGTCTGCTCCAACCGGGACGCGGTACGCAGGCATCGAGCACGAGCGATGCCGTGATCGGCCCGGGAGCTCGGTCTCGGGCTGGTGGTTTCGCGCTAGGACTTTCGGTTGTACAGGCGCATCGTGATCGGTCCGAACACCGCGAGTAGGACGGCGCTGAGCACCAGCGTCATGGCCAGTTGGCCGGTGTCGACGTCTCCGTCCATCAGGCCGCGCAGCGTGGTCACCAAGAAGCTGACCGGATTGACATCGACGAACGCACGCAGCCAGCCCGGCATGGTGGCCGGATCGACGAAGATGTTGCTCGCGAACGTCAGCGGAAACAGGATGAACATCGACATACCCATCACGGCGGCCTCCGTGCGCACGATCATCGCGATCATGGTCCAGACCCAGGACAGGCAGAACGAGAACACCAGGAGCAGACCGATCGAGGCCAGGACTCCGACGAACCCGCCCTGCGGTCTGAACTCGAGTATCAAGCCCAGGATCAGCACGATGACCGAGGCGAGCGTGTAACGGACCACGTCGCCGAGCAAGGCTCCCACCAACGGTGACGGGCGCCAGATGGGCAGCGATCTGAATCGGTCGAAGACGCCTTTCTCGATGTCCTTGTTCATCGTCACGCCGGTGTACATCGTGATCATCACCACGGTCTGAACCAGGATGCCGGGAAGCAAGAACTGGATGTAGGCGTTGGTGGACCCGGCGAGCGCGCCGCCGAACAAGTACGTGAACAGCAGTGTGAACATGATCGGGAAAGCCGTCACATCGAACAGCTGCTCGGGCACGTGCTTGATCTTGAGCAGCGCCCGCCACCCGAAGCTCAACGACGTCGACAGCGAGGACGGCCGCGCGGGACGCGGGCCTGCAGCGTCGAGCACGTCGACGATGATCGATTTCTGCGGCATCGGCTGATGGGTGTCGGCGGTCATGATGCAACCTCTCGATCGGATCCGGATGGATCGGGCGTTCGTTCGGTATCCACTCCCGATCCAGCCTCGTGGCCGGTGAGGGCAAGGAAAACCTCGTCCAGGCTCGGTTGCCCGAGCGCGAAGGATGCGATGGAAATTCCCGCCGCGTCGAGCGCGGGGAGCACGGGGGTCGCCTGTGCCGGGTTGTCCAATCGCGCTGTGATGGCCGAGGGGTCTTGATCCTCGATCACGCTGCCGCCGAGTAGTTCTCGCAGGATCCCGGCAGCGGCAGGTCGCTGCGTGACATCGAGTACTCGCAGATGGAGCGAATTGGATCCCACCGATGCCTTCAGCTCGCCCGTCGTACCTTCGGCTATCACCTTGCCGCGGTCGATGACCGCGACGCGCCCGGCCAGCTGATCTGCCTCGTCGAGATATTGAGTGGTCAGCAACACCGTCGTCCCGCCGGCCACCAGCGCCCGGACGATTTCCCAGACGTGGTTGCGGCTGCGCGGATCCAGTCCGGTGGTCGGTTCGTCCAGAAAGATCAGCTCGGGGGTGACGATGATGCTGGCCGCGATATCGATGCGTCGACGCATTCCGCCCGAGTAGGTCTTGACCTGCCGAGATCCGGCATCGGCGATATCGAACGCGGTCAGCAGCTGCTCGGCCCGCGACCGGGCTGCAGGCCGCGAGTACCCGAGCAGACGAGCGAGCAGGACCAGATTCTCCGTACCGGTCAGATCCTCGTCCAGTGAGGCGAACTGGCCTGTCAGAGCGACCTTCTGCCGCACCGCCTCGGCCTCGGTCGCGACGTCGTGTCCCAGCACGCGCGCAGTACCGCCGTCGATGGGCAGGAGCGTGGCCAGCATTCGGATGGTGGTGGTCTTGCCTGCGCCGTTCGGTCCGAGTACTCCGTACACCCCGCCCGAGGGAATGGACAGATCGACGCCGTCGACTGCTGTGTTCGTTCCGAATCTCTTGATCAGACCGTGTGTTTCGATCGCCGTCATCTCTGCCGATTCCTCCCGCGAGCAGTTCGCCCGCTGATCCACGATTTGTCCGATTCTCCGCCAAGAATGACCCGTGGTTCGAGTCGGTGCAAATGATTTCGTGTCTGTCGACCATCCGTTCGCCGGATTGTTCCGAATATGTACTGCGGCGGGAAAACGCGGAGGTTTCGATATGAGAGCGCTATGACCACTAGTGTCGTGTTCGATGAACTCGATCATGAACCCGTCTGTTGGGACGACCTTTCGATGAGCGCGCCGTTTTCCGACGCGTCCCGATCCTCGGACACAGGCCGTGACCACACGTCCGACGCCGCAGAAGACTCGGTGGCAGCGGATGCGGTGTGCGCCGTCCCCAGCCCGCAGCTCAAGAACTTGCGAGCCGACGAAGCGGACCGGCTGCGCCCGTTGATGGCCCTGGTTGCACAGGGCGATCGGGTGGCGTTCGCGGAGCTGTACGACGCCACGTCCGCTCGGGTCTACGGGATGGTGCTCAGGGTGCTCCGTGACCCTGGATACAGCGAGGAAACCGCTCAGGAGGTATTTCTCCAACTGTGGCGTTCGGCACCCAATTACGATCCGAATCAGGGCAGTCCACTCGCGTGGATCATGACCCTGGCGCATCGTCGTGCCGTGGATCGCGTTCGGAGCGAGCAGTCCGGTACCGACCGTGAGGCCGCGTACGGTGCCGTGAGCCATGCGTCAGAACACGACGAGGTGCTCGAGACCGTCACCCAGAGGCTCGAATCGGAGGCAGTGGTGGCCTGTCTCGAAACATTGACCGATACGCAGAGCGAGTCGGTACGAATGGCTTACTACAGCGGTTACACCTACCGCGAGGTTGCGGAGCGGCTCGGGGTCGCGGTTCCGACCATCAAATCGCGTATACGAGACGGACTGATCAAATTGAAGACATGCCTGGGGGTGACCTCGCAATGAACGAATCATCACGGCAACGCCTGTTCGACGACGCGGAGGTCTACGCCCTTCACGCCATTACCGATTCCGAGCGACGCGATATCGAGACCGAGCGGCAACGGGTCGACGACACGGCCCGCGCGCAGTTCGACGTCCTCGTGAGCGAGATCCACGAGACCCTGGCGTTGGTGGCCGCGATCGACGCGACCCCTGCACCCGACCGACTTCGCCGGGTGGTTCTCGATCGAGTCGCGGCCAGCGGCCAAGATCCCACGGTCCGGGAGCCGACGGTTCGGGAAACTCCGTCCAATGTCACTCCGTTGCACCGACATCGGCGCGAGCGCTCGAAGACGTGGCGATACTCGATGATGTCCGCTGCCGCCGCAGTGATCGTTGCAGTCGGCGGCGTGGTGGTCGTCACCCAGACGATGGGCAACGACGCGCAGCCATCTCAGGTGGAGCAGATCGTGGCCGCTCCCGACGCACGCCAGGCCACGGCAGATTTCCCCGGAGGCGGCACGGCCACCGTGTCCTACTCACTGTCTCGGGACGCCGTCGTGGTGACTCTCGACGGTGTACCGCAACCGCCGCCGGGACGCGCGTACCAGATGTGGTTCGTGGACGGTACGCCGCGATCGGCTGGTGTGATGACGGACGAGGAGATCACCTCGAAATCCGGCACAGTGGTCGATGGCCTCGGTGCCGCGACCAATTTCGCGTTCTCACTCGAGCCCGCCGGTGGATCACCGCAGCCCACCCAGGTGCTCACGATGCTGACGCTGAACGCCTGAGCAGGTCACGCTCGCCTCGGGCGGTTCGACACGCGGGCGGTTCGACATTCGGGATCAGAGTCCGATGTCGAACCGCCCGAGCGCTTTTATCACCGCTGTCATCTGGCCGTACGCGCCGGTGGCGAGATTCTCCAACAGAGCCAGCTTGACTCCGGGCGCGTCCGCGGTCAGCGCCTCGAAGTGCGGCACCGACACCACGACGAGGTCGACCGGGGTATCTGCCACCATGTCGAGCAGAAAGGGCACCGCCATCAGCAGCGGCATCTCGCCGAAGCTCATTCCGGGCGAGAGAGTCGTGATGCGGTGCCTACCGCCGTCGGCCGCGACGGCACGCGACGTCACCTCTCCGCGCAGCACCAGGAACAGGCCTGCGGCCGCGTCGCCTTTGTGCACGATGACCTCGCCGCGCGCGTAGTGCCGCGGCTCGAGGTACGCAGTGACGGCCTGATACTGGGCGGCCGAGAGCCCCGCGAGCAGCGGATGCTCGGCGGCGGTGATGGCGGCAGGTTGGCGCACTCCGGTGCAATGGCGATCGAGCAGAAGGTTCTCGGCCCATTCGACGGCCGATCCCAGGCTCGAATAGACCCGGCCCGCCGGATCGGCCGGGTCGAGACTCGACGTGGTGAGCCCCAGAATCGCCCGAGGGTCCACCACACTCATCACACAGCCGTGTTCGGCGAGCTCGCGACGTAGGTCCTCGAACATGGTGCGGGCGATGGTACCGACCTCGTCGACGCCGCGGACATCGATGACGAGGGCGTCCAATTCACGATCCAGGTTCCCGATCTCACGCACTGCCGTCTCTGCGCCCGAGAACAACAGGTCACCGTGCAGCTCGTAGACGCGGCCGCGGTCTCCCACCGCGGCCAACGTGGCCTGCTCCACATCCGAACGCCGTTTGCGCGAGGGGGCTTCGGTGACGACGTAGCGGCGACGAATCGAGGATTTCGCGGCCCGAGTGACGTGCAGGAAGTGCAGTTCGAGGCGAGTCGAGAGCTCCCGGCAGGCCGCGACTCCCCGCACGCTGTTGCCATGGGAATCGAGCCGCGGTGAGTACACGGCGATACCCATCTGGCCGGGCAGTACCGCGAGAATCCCGCCGCCGACTCCGCTCTTGGCGGGCATCCCCACCCGGGCGACCCAGTCGCCTGCGCCGTCGTACATTCCGCACGTCGTCATCACCGAGAGCACCCGTTCGACGAGGGCCGGTGCCAGCGCGCGTTCTCGGGTGCGTGGGTTGACCCCGTTGTTGGCCATGGTGGCTGCCATCATGGCCAGGTCTGCTGCAGTGACGTCTATCGAGCATTGACGAAAGTACAGATCGACGGCGGCATCGGGATCGTGGTCGATGATGTCGAACGAACGCAGCATGTATCCGATGGCACGGTTGCGGTGGCCGGTACGCGCCTCGGAGGTGTAGACGGCATCGTTGAAGGTCAGCGACCTGCCTGCGTATCGCGAGTACGAGGCGCGAATCCGCTCGAATCGATCCCGGGCATCGCGGCCGGCCACGAGTGAGGCCGCCGTGATCGCGCCGGCGTTGATCATCGGGTTGCGCGGCCGCTCGGTGACGGGGTCGAGGCTGATTTCGTTGAACGGCTCACCGGAGGGCTCGATGTCGATCTTGCCTGCGACCACGTCGAGTCCTCGATCGGCCAGAGCCAGTGCATAGGTGAACGGTTTGGAGATGGACTGGATCGTGAAGGGAACCCTGGTGTCGCCGACTTCGTAGACATAGCCGTCGGTGGTCGTCAGCGCGATCCCGAAGCCGTCGGGCGTGACCGCAGCGAGTTCGGGAATGTAGTCCGCCACGTGTCCGCTGGTGTCGTCTCGGCACAGTTCGTGCACTCGGCAGAGGATGGCATCGACGACGTTGCTCATGTTCGACACTGTAGGTGGGATGTCCGATTCGACACGCGCGAGGTTAGGGGCGGCTGACCGAAACTGTCCGGCCGTTCAGCGGTAGTGTCACCGAGACCATGCTGGGCGGAGCAGCGGAGGTGCATCGACTCCGTAGACTCGAGTTCTTGATGTGTGAACCGGCCGGAGGGAGCGATCTCGTTGGGTGTCCTAGCGCGAATTCAGACGCCCGAGGACTTGCGCGACCTCGGTAGTGCGGAGCTGGCAGAACTGGCTCGCGAGATCCGGGCCTTTCTGGTCGAGAAGGTCTCTGCCACCGGCGGCCACCTGGGGCCGAACCTCGGCGTGGTGGAACTGACCCTGGCGATCCACCGCATCTTCGATTCTCCGCGAGATCCCGTCATCTTCGACACCGGCCACCAGGCCTATGTCCACAAGATGCTCACCGGGCGCACAGGTCAGTTCGACACGCTCCGCAAGCAGGGCGGCCTGTCGGGCTACCCCTCACGAACCGAGAGCGAACACGACTGGGTCGAGTCCTCGCACGCCTCGGCCTCGCTGTCCTACGCAGACGGCTTGGCCAAAGCGTTCGCGCTCAAGGGCGAGACCGATCGGCACGTCGTCGCCGTCGTCGGCGACGGGGCGCTCACCGGCGGAATGTGTTGGGAGGCACTCAACAACATCGCAGCGGGCCGCGACCGCTCCTTGGTCATCGTCGTCAACGACAACGGTCGCTCGTATGCCCCGACGATCGGTGGTCTTGCCGATCATCTGGCGGCTCTGCGGCTCCAGCCCGAGTACGAGAAGATCCTGGACAACGGGCGCCGGATCGTGCGCAAGATTCCGGTCATCGGACCGACTGCTTACACGATGCTGCACGGCATGAAGGCGGGGGTGAAGGACGCCATCAGCCCGCAGGTGATGTTCACCGATCTCGGCATCAAGTATCTGGGTCCGGTCGACGGCCACGATCAGCACGCGATGGAATCCGCGCTGCGTCGTGCCAAGGCCTACGGCGGACCGGTCATCGTCCACGCAGTGACGCGGAAGGGTATGGGGTACGTCCATGCCGAGAACGATGTCGCCGATCAGATGCACGCCACCGGTGTCATAGATCCAGCGACCGGTCTGGCGCGGTCGAAGTCGGCTCCGGATTGGACCTCGGTGTTCTCGGCAGCGCTCATCGAGCAAGGAGAGCGGAACGAGGACGTCGTTGCGATCACCGCCGCGATGGCCGGGCCCACCGGGCTGGCGGAGTTCGGAGTTCGGTTCCCCGACCGGATGTTCGACGTCGGTATCGCCGAACAGCATGCGATGACGTCGGCTGCTGGTCTTGCACTCGGCGGCGTGCACCCGGTGGTGGCCATCTACTCGACCTTCCTCAACCGAGCGTTCGACCAGTTGCTCATGGATGTGGCGTTGCTCGGGCTACCGGTGACCGTGGTTCTGGACCGCGCGGGTATCACCGGGGCCGACGGTGCCAGCCACAACGGCATGTGGGACATGTCTCTCCTCGGAATCGTGCCCGGCATGAAAGTGGCGGCACCGCGCGACGCCGAGACACTGCGGGAGGAGTTGGCGGAGGCGATCGCAACCTCCGACGGTCCGACCGCGCTGCGGTTCCCGAAAGGAGCGGTCACCGAGACCGTGTCGGCAGTGCGCCGATTGGACGGCATCGTCGATGTGCTGACCGAACCGTCCGATGCGACGGGTGACGTTCTGATCGTTGCGATCGGTGTGTTCGGCGCATTGGCTCTCGAGGCAGCGAACAAGCTTCGCCGCGACGGCATCTCGGTGGCGGTCGTGGATCCGCGGTGGGTGCTGCCCGTCCCGCAGTCGTTGCTGAAGTTGGCCGAGGACTACCGACTGGTCGTGACCATCGAGGACAGTGGTCTGCACGGCGGCATCGGATCGGCCCTGTCGGCGGCCCTTCGCGGGGCGGGGGTCGACACACCGTGTCGCGATCTCGGTGTGCCACAAGCATTCCTGGATCACGCATCGCGCGAGCAGCTCCACCAAGAGCTCGGCCTCACGTGCGAGGACGTGGCGCATCGCGTCTCGGACTGGGTCAAGAGTCTCTGACCCGAGTCCTCCGACCGTTGTCCGGTCCTCGTATAACGCTGGAACGAGCTGTCAGCGCCTCACGTGGCTCGTTCTTCGACCCGAACGTGCTCGATGAGGTTGGCCAGTGCGAACGGGTCGTGCGCGACGATGCGTTCCACACTCGCCTTGTCTGGACCGTCGACGATCAAGGTTGCACCGCTGTGGTCCGCCAGTGGGCGCGAGGACCGGAGGATCTTACGACGCTCGAGTTCCCGTAGCCACGCCCTGTGATCGGTTCGGTGATCATCACGGCCCGAGGACGTTTCGGCGGAGTACTTGTATTCCACGACAAAAGTCGGCATGTCAGATCACCATGTCCTCGAGCTCCATACCCTTGGTTTCCTTGATCTTGTACTTGACGAAGAAGAACGACAGGATCGCGAAGAACGCGAAGAACGAGTAGATGAATCCCAGTCCGATGGTGTCGGACAGCGGCGGAAATGCCAGGGTGATTGCGAAGTTCGCGATCCAGTTCGCTGCAGTACTGATACCGAGAGCGACGGCACGCATGCGGTTGGGGAACATTTCTCCGAGCATCACCCACATGATCGGGCCCCAGGTGGCGGCGAAGAAGACGACGAAGAGGTTGGCACCGACGAGCGCCACCGGGCCCCACGGTGATGGCAGTTCCAATTGATCACCGCTGCCCACGGCCTGCGTGAACGAGACGGCCGCGAGTACCAATCCGACGAACATCCCGATCGAGCCGATCATCAGTAGATTTCGTCGCCCGAATCGGTCGACGAACAAGATGGCGACGAACGTCATCGTGACGTTGATGACAGAGGTGATGACCGAGGTCACGAACGACTGGTTCTCGCTGAATCCGACGGACTTCCAGAGCGTCGTCGAGTAGTAGAAGATCGCGTTGATTCCGACGAATTGTTGCAGGATCGCCATCGTGATGCCGACCCAGACGATGGGCTGCAGGCCGAACTTGGGTCCACGGATATCCCCGAACGACGACGCCGACTCCCGCCGCAACGTCAGGCGGATTTCCTTGACCCGCTCGTTCGGGTTCACCTCGCCGCTGATGTCGGCGAGAATGCGCGCCGCCTCCTCGTCGAGGTGCTTGCCGACGAGGTACCTGGGGGACTCCGGAATGAGAGTCGCGAGAAAGCCGTAGACGAGAGCAGGTGCGACACCGACGAGGAACATCCACCGCCAGGCTTCGAGTCCGAACCACAGATCGTTGGACGGCCCACCGGCCGCATTCTGCAGCACGGCGTCGGAGAGCAGCGCTGCGAAGATGCCGATGGTGATCGCCAACTGCTGCAACGACGCCAAGCCGCCGCGATAGCGGGCCGGTGCGATCTCCGAGATGTACGCGGGCGCGATCACCGACGCGATACCGATGCCCAGCCCGCCCAGGACACGCCACAGCATGAGATCCGGGACGCTGAAGGCGAATCCGGACCCCACCGACGAGATGGTGAACAGCGCGGAACCGAGAAGCATGACCTTCTTTCGGCCCCAACTGTCGGCGAGGCGGCCGGCGAACCAGGCACCGACTGCGCATCCGAGCAGCGCGATGGCCACCGCGAAACCGGTGACGAACGACGACAGAGCGAAGTTTTCCTGAATGGAATCGACCGCGCCGTTGACGACCGAGGAATCGAATCCGAACAGGAAGCCGCCGACGGCAGCGGCGATAGTGACTCCGATAACTTTGGCGGTGTGCCGATCGGTTGGTTGTGTCATCGCGTGACCCAGCTTTCGAGGTGAACCAGCGTCCGTGGTGGTCGTTCGCCATCATCGTCCTCGGTACTGCGATATGGGTGCGAAATGGACTCGATTTTCGGCACGTTGTCTTCGGCATTGTTCGGAAGGGTGAATTGTCCGAAATTCAGCTGCTCGAACTCGACGTTATGGACGAAATTTCACCGAATGTTGTCCACAACTTCGAGTTCGACGAGATGCGACTCAGTGCTTCTGGGTGGCCAACCACTGATCGAATGTCTGACGACCGTGATCCGAATCGGTTGCGGTGACCAGCGTTCCGTCTCGCATCGCGCGACCGTATGCGCCGGGAATTGGGACTTCGAGCACCAGGCCCCGGGCACCGATCGATCGCACGTACTCACGGACCATCTCCGCCATACGTTTCTCGCGCGGCCCGCCGAGGTCCGGCACTCGTCCGGCCGGGGACATCTCCGCCAGCTCGAGCAGTCGTTCGGCGACCTCACTCGCGGCTATCGGTTGTGAGAGCATTTTCGGGATGATGCTCACTGGACCGAACGAGGTCTGGGCGCGAATCTGGGCGGCGAACTCGTGGAACTGGGTGGCGCGCAGGATCGTCCATGGAACCGAGCCAGCGCGAATAATGTTCTCCTGCTCCACTTTTCCTGCGTAGTAGGCATGCGGTGCTCTGTCCACACCCACGATGGACAAGGCGAGATGGTGTCCGACACCTGCGGCGCTCTCGGCGGCGAGCAGGTTGCGGGTGACAGCGGAGAAGAACTCCGTGGATTTCCGCGCTGACACCGTCTTCGTCGACGCCACGTCGATCACCACCTCGACGCCGGCCATGGCGTCGGACAGTCCGGAGCCGCTGACCAGATCGACACCCGACGATCGCGACAGCACGACTACCTCGTGTCCGCGTGCACGAGCGACCTCGACGACATGCTCTCCTACGGTTCCGGTTCCACCGGCCACGGCTGTCTTCATGGCGACTTCCACCTGTTCTTCGAGAGGGTCGGACCCGACGGGTAGTGGGGTCTCGACTCTCTGACGACGTAGCGGAGCCAAATGTATGGCGAAGGTCAGGGCCAGTGTCGGAGTTTGTCCGGGTTGAGCACGATCCAGATATCGGACACCACATCGTCCGCGGTGCCGAACCCGACGACGCCGACCACCTGGTTGCTGCGTCGGATCACGATGCCGGACAGGCCGTTGACCGGTTCGATGGACCAGTTCAGGTCGGTCGCCTTGGCGGTGATCCCACGAATGAATCGAGCGACCCGCTCGGAGCCGACAATGGGATTGCGAGCCGCAGTAACTCGTCCGCCTCCGTCGCTGACCAGGGTGACATCCGGGGCGAGCAAGGAAATCAGCAACGACGTGTCTCCACCACCCGAGGCCATCGCGAAAGCTCGGACGACACGATCGTGCTCGACGGAGTCGGCGGAGGTGATCGGGCGGCGGCCGTGCACACGTTTTCGGGCGGCAGAAGCGAGTTGGCGGCAGGCCGCAGGGGAGCGGTCGAGTACGGTCGCGATCTCCTCGAACGGTACGGCGAATGCATCATGGAGCACGAACGCGACTCGTTGCGCAGGACCGACCGATTCGAGAAGGACGAGTAGCGCGAGAGTCACCGAATCCTGCTGTGCAACCAGATCGGCCGGGTCGGGGGCGCTCGAATTCACGGTGCCGAGGCCGAGACCGTGGACGGGTTCGGGCAACCACTGACCGACGTAGTGCTCGCGGCGAACACGGGCCGAGCCGAGCAGGTCGAGACAGATGCGGCTGACGACGCGGGTCAGCCACGCCGAGGGAACATCGATGGCGTCGCGTTCGGCGTCGGTCAGTCGGTACCAGCGGACGAGAGCCTCGGATGCGGCGTCTTCGGCGTCGCTGTAGGACCCCAGCATTCGATAGCTGATGCCGATGAGCCGATCATGTTCGCCGTTCATCGGGTCACACGGTAGCCGAGTTCGAGGTTATGGACGAAAATCCGGAGAAATCCGTCCATAACCTCGAACTCGGCGGGTCGTACTAGACGCTGGCTACGCCCGGGGCGAGGAAGCGCTGACCGGTCGCGGCCTCGGAAGCGCCGCTACGGTCCAGGTACGGGGTGATACCGCCGTTCCAGAATCCGAAGCCGCCGCCGAGGAGCAGGCAGAGGTCGATGTCCTCGGCTGCCGCCACGACGCCTTCGTCGAGCATGATCCTGATCTCGTCGGCGAACGCGTTGCGGGTGCGCTCGAGCACCTGCTCGGCGGTCGACGGCGAATCACCCTGCGGCCACAGTGCGGCGACCTCGGGATCGACGACCTGGCCTTCGGGTCCGTAGGTCCACACACCGGGCTTCTTCGCCTCGACGAGAGCGCGGAACCCGGCGGAGTCCTTGAACCGCTCGGGGTACGCCTCGGCCAGCGTTTCGGCTGTGTGCAGGGCGACGGCCGGTCCCACGAGAGCCAGCAACGTCAGCGGGCTCATCGGCATGCCGAGTTCACCCACCGCGCCATCGGCGACATCGAACGGGGTGCCCTCGTCGATCGCGCTGATGATCTCGTTCGACGCGCGAGTGACCAGACGGTTGAACACGAAGCCCGGAAGATCCGCCGACAACACGGCCGACTTCTTGAGTGTCTTGGCCGTGGCGAATGCCGTTGCGAGAGTGGCATCGTCGGTCTTCTCGCCCTTGACGACCTCGAGCAGCGGAAGCACGGCAACGGGGTTGAAGAAGTGGAAGCCCACGACGCGCTCGGGGTTCTTCAGATCCGCAGCCATCTTCGTGATCGACAGCGAGGAGGTGTTGGTTGCGAGAATCGTTTCGGCCGAAACGAATTCCTCGACCTCGGCGAACACCTTCTTCTTCACGTCCAGGTTCTCGAAGACAGCTTCGATGACGAAGTCGGTCTTGGCGAAGGCGGACTTGTCGATCGAGCCGGAGACCAACGCCTTCAACCGATTCGCGGCATCGGGCGACAGGCGCTTCTTACCGAGCAGCTTGTCGATCTCGTCGTGTACGTAGCCGACACCCTTGTCGATGCGCTCCTGATCGATGTCGGTCAGGATGACCGGCACCTTCAGTTGACGCACGAACAGCAACGCCAGCTGGCTGGCCATCAAACCGGCACCGACGATGCCGACGCCGGAGATCTTGCGGGCGAGCGACTTGTCGGGCGCACCGGCCGGACGCTTCGCGCGCTTCTGAACCAAATCGAATGCGTACAGCCCGGCCCGCAGCTCGTCCTTGACCAGCAGGGTGGACAGGGCCTCGTCCTCGGCGGCGAAGGCCTTGTCGAGCGACGCCGAGTCGGTGATGTCGGTGCTCTTGGCGAGCTCGAGCAACTCGACGGCAGCGACGGGGCCGGGAGCGAAATTGTTGGTCTTTCCGGCAACGATTGCCTTGGCGCGGGCGATGGCGTCGTCCCAGGCCTGTCCGCGGTCGATCTCGGGACGGGCAGGAGTGATCTCTCCCTTGACGACCTGAGCGGCCCAGGCCAGGGACTGCTCGAGGAAATCGGCACCACCGAAGAGGGCGTCGGCGATGCCGAGCTCGAGGGCCTGCTGCGGCTTGAGGACGCGGTTCTGGTTCAGTGCGTTCTCGATGACGACGGTGACGGCGTTCGAGGCTCCGATGATGTTGGGCAGCAACTGAGTTCCGCCCCATCCCGGTACCAGGCCGAGGAAGGCCTCGGGCAGGCCGAGTGCGGCAGCGTTCTCCGCGACGGTCCGGTAGTGGGAGTGCAGTCCCACTTCGAGGCCGCCGCCGAGCGCTGCACCGTTGATGAATGCGAACGTCGGGATCGTGGACTCACGCAGACGGCGGAAGACCTTGTGGCCGAGCTGCCCGATCTGCAGCGCCTCGTCCTTGGTCTTGATGTTCGGCACACCGTTGAGATCTGCACCGACGGCGAAGATGAACGGCTTACCGGTGACGGCGACGGCCACCGGGTTGGCGGCGAACGCCTCGTCGAGAGCGGCGTCGAGCTTGGCCAGGCCGCCGGGACCGAACGTCGACGGCTTGGTGTGATCGAAACCGTTGTCCAGGGTGACCAATGCGATCGAACCCTCGAGGCCCGGAACGGACACGATCTTGGTGTACGCGTTCGTGACTACCTCGTCGGTGAACGCTGTGGTGATATCACTCATTTGGCTGCTCCCGAGTAGTCAGCGTGGTTGGGGTTCTCCCAGATGACGGTGCCGCCCATACCGAGACCGATGCACATGGTCGTCAGGCCGTAGCGGACGTCGGGTTGCTGAGCGAACTGGCGGCTGAGCTGCGTCATCAGGCGAACGCCCGAGGACGCGAGGGGGTGGCCACACGCGATGGCCCCGCCCCACTGGTTGACGCGGGGGTCGTCGTCGGCGATGCCGTAGTGCTCGAGGAACGCGAGCACCTGGATGGCGAAAGCCTCGTTGATCTCGAACAGCCCGATGTCATCGATGCTCAATCCGGTGCGGCCCAGCAGCTTTTCGGTCGCGGGAACCGGGCCGATGCCCATCACGGCGGGGTCGACGCCCGCGAAGCTGAAGCCGACCATCCGCATGCCGATGTTCAGGCCGAGCTCGTGCGCGGTGTCCTCACCGGCGAGGATCGCTGCGGTGGCACCGTCGTTGAGTCCTGCGGCGTTGCCGGCGGTGACGCGACCTGCAGGGCGGAACGGTGTCTTGAGCTTGGCGAGGTCCTCGACCGTCGTGCCGGGACGAGGGGGTTCGTCCTCGGTGGCCAGGCCCCACCCTTCGGCGGACTTGGTGGCGACGGGAACGAGGGTGTCGGCGATGTATCCGGCCTTCTTGGCGGCGTCGTACTTGTTCTGGCTCGAGACGGCGTAGGCGTCGGTGCGGTCCTTGGTGATGCTCGGGAACCGGTCGTGCAGGTTCTCGGCGGTGTTGCCCATCACCAAGGCGCTGGGGTCGACGAGCTTGTCGGCGAGGAACCTCGGATTGGGATCTACGCCTTCGCCCATCGGGTGGCGTCCCATGTGCTCGACACCGCCGGCGATGACGACGTCGTACTGACCGAATCCGATGCCCGATCCGGTCGTGGTCACCGAGGTCATCGCGCCTGCACACATGCGGTCGATGGCGAATCCGGGGACGCTGCGGGGGAGCCCGGCGAGCAAGGCCGACGTGCGGCCGATGGTCAGTCCCTGGTCGCCGGTCTGCGTGGTCGCAGCGATGGCGACCTCGTCGATGCGCTCGGGCGGCAGATTGGGGTTCTTTCGAAGAAGTTCACGGATCGCCTTGACGACGAGGTCGTCTGCGCGAGTGTCGGCGTACATGCCTTTGGGGCCTGCTTTGCCGAACGGGGTACGGATGCCGTCGACGAAGACGACATTCCTCTGTGAGCTGGTGGACGCGGGTACAGACACGCTTTTCGATCCTCCCGGCAGATGCGGACGACTCGCCCGGGTACCCGGACGCGTCACCCACTGTAGCGGGTATTACCGGTCGGTAACTTGGGAAGGGTCGAGAGCCTTCGTCAGGACCGGCACCACCAGCGTGCGCTGCCATGGCCGGGCTGCGCCCTCGGCCAGGCGCGCGTCGATCAGCTCCGCAGGGTCGGCATCGGGATCGGTCGGTGTTCGCCAATCCCACACCAATCGGCGCAGCAAATCCGGCATCAACAGATTCTCCACCGGAACCGACACCGATTCGCTGAGCTCGGTCATGGCAGCGCGCACGTCGACCAGTCGCGCAGCCGCTTCGGGATCGCGTCGCGCCCAACGGTTCACCGGAGGTGGGCCGTCGAACGACGCTGCCATCGACGGCAACTCGGCGGTGGGCAGCGCGCGGGCGCGGGTCAGTGCCGACGCCCACAACCGCGAGGATCTGCGTTGGCGAGGACCACCGAACACGGGCAACTGCTCGAGCTCGCGGGATGACTTCGGATCGGCACTGGCCGCCGCCACGATGGCCGAATCGGGTAGTACCCGGCTCGGCGCGACGTCCCGTTTCGCGGCCAGCTCGTCCCGCGTGGTCCACAGCTCTCGCACTGCGGCCAGCGTCCGAGGCGACTTGATCGCATGAATTCCCGAGGTCCGACGCCACCTGTCGGTCTTGGGCTTCGGCGGTCCGAGAGCGAGGATGTGGGCGAATTCCTGCGCCGCCCAGTCGGTCTTGCCTTGGCGTTCGAGTTCCTCTGCCATCGCGTCGCGTAGTTCGAGCAGCACCTCGACGTCCAGTGCAGCGTAGTTGAGCCAGGAATCCGGCAAGGGCCTGGTGGACCAGTCGGCGGCGCCGTGGCCTTTCTGCAGGGCCAGGCCGAGGGTCCGTTCGACGATGGCTCCGAGGCCGACTCGGTCGAATCCGGCGAGTCGTCCGGCGAGTTCGGTGTCGTAGAGCGTGGCGGGTGCGAGTCCGAGTTCGGCCAGTCCCGGTAGGTCCTGATCGGCGGAATGCAGCACCCATTCGAGAGGGTTGATCACCTCGGCCAGTGGCTCGAGATCGTCGGTGACCGGAATCGGATCGAGGAGGACGGTGCCCGCGCCGCGGCGCCGAAACTGCAGCAGGTAGGCGCGCTGGGAGTACCGGAAGCCCGAGGCGCGTTCGGCGTCGACGGCGAGTGGTCCGTGGCCGGAGGCGAGCAGTTTCGCGGCGTTTCGCACGCCGTCCGCGGTGTCGACGACGGCGGGTACTCCGTCAGCTGGGGCGAGCAGAGGAACGGCGACCGTCTCGTTCGCCTGCTCGTCCGACGGGGTGTTGTCCGGCGTGGCGTCGGGGGAACTCTCGGCTGACATGAAAGGTGACTCTAAGCCCTACGGTCGGTTCGATCCGCGCTTATGTCCGGCTGGAACTGCGCTGACCGAGCGTGGTGATGCCGGCAGGAGGCAGCCCGGCCGCGTAGGCGAGCACCTCACAGAACGCTTCGACGTGCGTCGACAGGTCCTCCGATGTCGCCGTCCACGAGGCGCGCAGTTCGAGTTGGTGGGCCTTCGGGGGTCCGGCGATGTCGCCGTAGCGCACCGAACTGGTGGAGGTGACGGTACCGCCGAGGGCATTGAGTGGTTCGGACCGTGCCTCGAGCGCGTCGACCAGCCAACTCCACCCCACCTCGGGAAGCAGGGGATCGTCCGCCAGTGATTCGTCGACATCCGCCTGGATGTAGGCGACCAGGCGGAGCGTTCCGTTCCAGGCCTCGGCACCGTCGGGGTCGTAGAGCAGAATCAGGCGGCCGAATGCGTCGCCGTCGCTCTGTTCGTCGATCTGCTCCGACTCGGCGTGCTTGACCTCGGCCCCGATGGCGTAGCTGTAGGGGGCGAGGCGCTGCGGCGGCCGGATAGGACCGATTTCGATCGCCGGGTGTACCTGAGCTCGATGCATCGCGTCGATGGCGGCGCGAAAAGGCGCAGGTTCGGCGGTGGATCGGGGTTCGGTCACGTCACCGGACGTTAGACGCGTCACGTCGCGCTCAGGCGGAGGCGCGCCGAGCCGTGATGGAAGCGAGGCGCAGGCGGGCCGAGTCGGGGTCCACCCGAATCAGGTCTCGTGGGCGGCCCTGCCCTTGGTGGCAGAAGCCGTAGCAGCGCGTGGCAGCATGGAAGCCGATGAACGCCCATGTGCACGCCACCGCCCCCGCCCGCCGCGAACTCCCGGACGCGCCGTTTCTGGCCGCGATCGCCGGCCGGGCCCCGTCGCGCCGGCCGGTGTGGTTCATGCGACAGGCAGGTAGGTCGCTGCCCGAGTATCGCAAGATCCGTGCCGGCATCGGCATGTTGGACTCGTGTTTCCGCCCTGATCTCGTCGCCGAGATCACGCTGCAACCCGTTCGTCGACACGACGTCGACGCGGCGATTCTGTTCTCCGACATCGTCGTCCCGCTCAAGGCCGCCGGCATCGATCTCGACATCGTCGCGGGCACCGGACCGGTCGTCGCGCAGCCGGTGCGTTCGGCCGCCGACGTGGCCGCACTGCCGATTCTGACCGCCGACCAGGTGGAGCCGGTGGCCGATGCGGTGCGGATCCTCACCCGGGAGCTCGTGAACACGCCGCTCATCGGGTTCGCCGGGGCCCCGTTCACCCTCGCGTCCTACCTGGTCGAGGGCGGCCCGAGTCGTAATCACGAGAAGACCAAAGCGCTGATGCGCTCCGACCCGACGACCTGGCATGCCCTGCTCGACGCGCTGGCGACCACCACGATCACGTTCCTGCAGGCGCAGTTGGCGGCCGGGGTCGATGCAGTGCAGGTGTTCGACTCGTGGGCGGGCGCGCTCTCTCTTGCCGACTACCGCGAGTACGTGCTGCCGCATTCCCTGCGTGTGTTCGACGCCGTGTCCTCGGCCGGAGTTCCGAAGATCCACTTCGGTGTCGGAACCGGAGAACTACTGGGGGCGATGGGCGAGGCCGGTGCCGATGTGGTCGGCGTCGACTGGCGGATTCCGCTCGACCACGCCGTGCACCGTGTCGGCGGCGGAAAGGTGCTGCAGGGAAACCTGGATCCCGCGGTGCTGTTCGCGGGCTGGGATGCCGTCGAGGCCGAGGTTCGCCGCATCGTCGCCGAGGCCGACCGCGCGGTGGCCGCCGGTGCGCGTGGGCACGTGTTCAATCTCGGCCATGGAGTGTTGCCGGATACCGATCCCGAGATTCTGACCCGCGTGGTCGCACTGGTGCATTCGTTGTGACGGCGCGGCGATACGCCGTTGTCGGCGGCGGGATTTCCGGTCTCGTCGCGGCGTACCGCCTTCGGCAGTCCTGTGGGCCGGATGCCGAGATCACTCTCGTCGAGGCCTCGCCTCGCATCGGCGGCACGCTACGGACGGCGGCAGTCGGTACGGACTCGCTCGACGTCGGAGCCGAGGCCTTCATCGGTCGGCGTCCGGAGGTTCCGGCTCTGCTCGCCGAGCTCGGTCTGTCGGATCAGCTGGTGCATCCGTCGCCGCTGCGTCCACTCGTGTTCTCCGGCGGCCGGGCGCATCCGCTGCCGGCAGGCACGCTGATGGGGATACCGTCCTCGGCCGAGTCGGTGCGGGATCTGGTGGATGCGGACGACCTGCGCACAATCGAGACCGAGTCCACGCGACCGTTCGCATGGACGGCGGGCTCGGATGTCAGTGTGGCCGATCTCGTGGGCACCAGGTTCGGCTCCCAGGTCGTCAGCCGGTCGGTCGATCCGTTGCTCGGCGGCGTGTACTCCGGCTCGGCGAGCTCGATCGGCGTGCGCGCTGCGCTACCGACGCTGGCGGCCGCATTGGATCGTGGCGCGATGAGCCTGACCGAGGCAGTATCGGCAGCGCTCCCCACGCCGTCGCCGGGTCCGGTGTTCGGTGGGTTGCGCGACGGTTATGCGGTGTTGCTCGACGCCCTCGTCGCGGCGACCGCTGCCCGGACGGTCGTCGGAACAGGCGTCGAGGGCATCCGCCGAGAGTCGCACGGCTGGTCGGTGGACGGCGTCGGACTCGTCGACGGCGTGGTGCTGGCGGTCCCTGCGCCCGTTCTCGGTCGTCTCGTCGCCGAGGTGGCACCAGCGGCGTCGCAGGCCGCGCAGAGTATCGAACTCGCATCCTCGGTCGTGGTCGCGCTCGCGTTTCCCCCGAGTACGCACTTGCCGCAGAATTCGGGAATTCTGGTGGCCACCGATGCCGGATTGGATGTCAAGGCCTTCACTCTGTCGAGCCGCAAGTGGCCGCACCTGGGGGAGCGTGACGCGGTACTGCTGCGGGCCTCGCTCGGTCGCTTCGGTGACGGCACGGCTTCGAACCGATCCGACGCGGAGTCGATCGAGGTGGCGCTCGCAGACCTCGCTGCGGTGGCGAACATCGACGCGCGACCGGTCGCCGCGACCGTGCAGCGCTGGCCGGGAGGCCTGCCGCAGTACGCACCGGGGCACCTCGATCGCGTCGCCGTCATCGAGGCGGCAGTCGCCGACCTACCGGGCCTCGAGGTCGCCGGGGCCTGGCAACGAGGCGTCGGGGTGCCCGCGTGTATCGCGTCCGCCACCACCGCTGCCGCGCGTCTGATCGAAGTGGCACGATAGGGCCATGGCACGCCTCGATTACTCAGCGCTCAACTCGACTCTTCGCTACCTGATGTTCTCGGTCTACAAGGTCACGCCCGGTGTTCTGGGTGAGGATCGGGCCGCGGCCGCCAAGGAAGCGAAGATGTTCTTCGAAGGTCGTGAAGACAAGGGCGTGGCGGTGCGCGGGGTCTACGACATCGCCGGAATGCGCGCCGACGCGGACTTCATGGTGTGGACGCATGCCGAACGTATCGAGGATCTCCAGGCGACGTACTCCGATTTCCGTCGCACGACCGCGCTGGGCAAGGCGAGCACTCCGGTCTGGAGCAACACCGCGCTGCACCGCCCGGCCGAGTTCAACAAGAGCCATGTTCCGGCCTTCATCGCCGGCGAGGATCCGGGTGCGTACATCTGCGTGTACCCCTTCGTCCGCTCGATCGATTGGTACCTGCTGCCCGACGACGAGCGTCGGACGATGCTCGCCGATCACGGCAAGGCCGCGCGCGACTACAAGGACGTCCGCGCGAACACCGTGCCTGCTTTCGCTCTGGGCGACTACGAGTGGATCCTGGCTTTCGAGGCCCCCGAACTGGACCGCATCGTGGACCTGATGCGTGACCTGCGGGCCACCGAGGCCAGACGACACGTGCGCGAGGAAACCCCGTTCTTCACCGGCCCTCGGGTCGAGGTGGACGCGCTCGTCGAATCATTGCCGTGACGGCGAACGGCGCGCGAGACATCGAGGCGGTTCTGTTCGATTTCTCCGGCACCTTGTTTCGACTCGAGGAGCATCCGTCGTGGTTCGACGGAATCTGCGGTGCCGACGGAACACCCGTCGACGGTGCCGCAGCAGCGGAGCTGATGCGCAGAATGACTGCTCCGGTGGGCGAGACCGTCGAGTTCGACGAACAGACCCGGCACGCCTGGCGACATCGCGATCTCGATCCTGCGCTGCATCGACGGGCCTACCTGCACGTGCTCGAGCAGTCCGGTGTCACCGATCCGGCGCAGGCCGAATCGGTCTACGGGCGAGTGATCGATGCCGATTGCTGGACGCCCTATCCCGATACCGAAGCGGTGCTGAAGTTGCTTGCCGCGGAGTCGATTCGCATCGGGATCCTGAGCAACATCGCGTTCGACATCCGTCCGGCATTCACCGATCGCAACTTGCACGAGTACGTGGACGAGTTCGTGCTCTCGTTCGAAGTCGGTCAGGTCAAACCGAATCCCGAGATCTTTCGGCACGCCGTTGCGGCCCTGGGCGTCGATCCGTCCGTGACCCTGATGGTGGGCGACAGTGCCGAGGCCGACGGCGCGGCGCGTGAGATCGGCTGCAGCTTCGCGCTCGTGGATCCGGTGCCGACGGCGGAGCGTCCCGATGCATTGCTGGCAGCGTTGAGCGCGTTCGGGATTCGGTGACGACCGCAGTGGCAGGCGTACAGCACATGGGCCACTGGGGCATGTTCCGAGCCGAGTCGGACGGACGCGATGTGACCGCGGTCCACCCCGAGGTGTCCGACCGCAATCCCTCCCCGGTGCTGGGCAACCTCGTCGGCTCGGTGACTCACCGGTCGCGGATCACCGCACCGGCGGTGCGCAGAGGCTGGCTCGAGCAGGGGCCAGGGCCGACCGACAAGCGTGGCAGCGACGAGTTCGTCGAGGTCTCGTGGGACGAGCTGACCGATCTGCTGTCGGGTGAATTGCGCAGAGTGGTCGGTGAATACGGCAACAGTGCCATCTACGGCGGGTCGTACGGGTGGGCGAGTGCCGGACGCTTCCATCACGCGCAGAGTCAGGTGCACCGATTCCTCAACTGCATCGGCGGATACACCCGATCGGTGCACAGCTACTCCCTCGGTGCGACCGGGGTCATCATGCCGCATGTTCTCGGAGCGCATTGGAAGATGTTCTCGCGCTCCACATCATGGAACGTGATCGCCGAGCACACCGAGCTGTTGGTGGCGTTCGGCGGAGTCCCGGTGAAGAACACCGGTATCAATCATGGTGGTACGTCGGATCATCCGACGCTCGGGTCGCTCGACGCGATGCGCGCCCGCGGTGGGCGGATCGTCACCGTGAGCCCGCTTCGAAGCGACCTGACCGGTGACTCCCGCTGGATCGCACCGCGTCCCGGCACCGATGTCGCGATGATGCTGGCTCTGGCTTTCGTCCTCGTCGACGAGAAGCTGCACGACACAGCCTTTCTGGAGAAATACTGCCAGGGATACCCCGAGTTCGAGCGCTACCTCCTCGGTATCACGGACGGCACGCCCAAGACCCCGCAGTGGGCGTCGGCGATCTGCGGCATCGAGGCCGCCGTGATCGCGGATCTGGCACGGGAGATGGCCTCGAAGCGCACGATGGTGACCGTCACCTGGTCGTTGCAGCGGACCGAGCACGGCGAGCAGGCACCATGGATGGGCATCACGCTGGCGGCGATGTTGGGCGGCATCGGTGTTCCTGGTGCGGGGTTCGGCCATGGCTACGGTTCGATGAACGAGCCAGGGCTGGCCCCGGTTCCGTATCCGTTGCCGACTCTCCCTCAAGGGATCAATCCCGTGCCGGATCTGATTCCGGTTGCCGCGGTCTCGGACATGCTTCTCGATCCTGGCGGTGAATTCGACTACGACGGTAAACGATTGACGTATCCGGACATCCGAATCGTTTACTGGGCCGGCGGAAATCCCTTTCACCACCACCAGGATCTGGGACGGCTACGTCGCGCTCTCGGTAAGCCCGATACCGTCGTGGTGCACGACCCGTACTGGACGCCGATGGCCAAGCACGCAGACATCGTCGTCCCCTCGACCACGTCGTTGGAGCGATCGGATCTGAGCTGCACCCGCAACGATCCCTTGCTCGTCGCGATGGCCCCGGCCGCCGCGCGGTTCGCTGATTCCCGCGACGACTACGACACGTTCGCCGAACTGGCGACGAAACTGGGTGTGGGGGAGCAGTTCACCGAGGGGCGTAGCTCGCAGCAGTGGCTCGAGCATCTGTACCAGCAGTGGCGCGGATATTTGCGCGTCGCCGGCGTGGAGACCCCGGAGTTCGACGACTTCCGGCGTGCGGGTTCGTTTCGGATGCAGACCGAGGACGATCTGACGTTCTTACAGGATTTCCGAGCGGACCCGATGGGCAACGCGCTGCGTACGCCGAGCGGGAAGATCGAGATCCATTCTGCGACCGTGGCGGGGTTCGACTACGAGGACTGCCGCGGGCACCCGATGTGGTTCGAGCCGCAGGAATGGCTCGGCGGGTCACGGGCCGAGCAGTTTCCGTTGCATCTGATCGCCAATCAACCCCGAACCAGGCTGCACAGTCAGCTCGACCACGGCGCGGTGAGCCGGAACTCGAAGATCCAGGGCCGCGAGCCGTTACGCATGCACCCGTCCGCGGCCGCGGCGAGGGGAGTCTCGGACGGGGACGTCGTGCGGGTGTTCAACGACCGCGGTTCGTGCTTGGCCGGCGTGATCGTCGACGACGCAATGCTGGAATCGGTGGTGCAACTGTCCACGGGAGCGTGGTACGACCCGCTCGATCCGGCCGATTCCGGTTCGATGTGTGTGCATGGCAGCGTGAACGTCCTCACCGCCGACACGGGAGCGTCCTCGTTGTCGCGGGGGTGCACGGGCCAGCATGTGTTGGTGGAGATCGAACGCTACGACGAGCCGCTGCCGCCGATCACGGCGTTCGATCCACCGGTGTCGACGAAGGTCAGAACACCACGCGAGAGATGATCTCGGCAACGAGCGCAGGCTTGTCCTCGCCCTCGATTTCGAGAGTTCCGGTCGTCACGATCTGCAAGGCTCCACCGGAGGCATCCTCGACCGAGGTCAGGGTGCTCTGCAGCCGCACATGCGCTCCGACCTTCACCGGGTTGATGAAACGTACCTTGTTGGAGCCGTAGTTGATTCCGAGCTTGGTGTTCTCGATGGTGTAGATCTGCCAGTTGAGCATCGACACCAGTGACAGGCTCAGAAATCCGTGTGCGATCGGCGCGCCGAACGGGCTTTCCTTCCGGGCCCGCTCGACATCGACGTGGATCCACTGGTGATCACCGGTGGCGTCGGCGAAGGTGTTGACCCGCTCCTGGGTGATCTGTAGCCAGTCGCTGGTGCCGAGGTCTTCGCCGACGGCTGCCTTGATCTGCTCTGCTGATGTGAAAGTGCGCATGCTCACAGTATGGAGCACACGTCACCGATCAGGATGCAGGCTTGAGCGTCAACGAGATCGAGTTGATGCAGTAGCGCTGGTCGGTCGGCGTGGGGTAGCCCTCGCCCTCGAACACGTGGCCGAGGTGGCTGTGGCAGCTACGGCAGATGACCTCGACGCGGCGCATTCCGAGCGTGGTGTCTTCCTTCAGGATGACGGCGTCACTGTCGGCCGGATCGAAGAAGGACGGCCAGCCGCAGTGGGATTCGAATTTCTCGGTGCTGCGGAACAGTTCGGCACCGCAGGCGCGGCACTCGTAGATGCCTTCGGTGGTGGTGTCGGTGTATTCGCCGACGCCGGGCCGCTCGGTGCCCGCCTGGCGGAGCACTGCATATTCTTCGGGGGTCAGCTTCTCGCGCCACTGGGCGTCGGTGAGCTGGACGGCCGGAGCGGAATTGTTGTCGGTTGCTGAACTCATGCTCACACGCTAATACGATTTGTCGGACTATGCCGTTTTCGCTGGTGGCGTGCCCGGCAGCAGGTAGCTGGGTTCGATTCCCTCGCTCAATCGTCCCTCGCTTCGGGCAGCGAAATAGCGTCCGACGAGCACTCCGAAGATGACGACGATCAGCAGTGCCCAGCCGAACGTCGTACGCAGATAGTCCAGCGCGCGGCCGGTCTCGATCCAGCGACCGGACAGCCAGCGGTCGTAGTTCATGAACCCGTAGATCGCGAGCCACGCGGGCCAGTTACGGAGCACGGAGTTCTTCAACACCACGGTCATGAGCAGAGGGAACAGCATCATCGAGTAGTACATCTGGCCCAGGGATCCCAGTAGCCAGTGTGCCGTGAGGATCAGGCCCGAGGCGGTCGAGAAGAAGAACAGTCGATCCTCGCGGCAGTACCGGTAGAGCAGCCACAACGACACCAGAACCATCAGACCGAGTACCGCGCGGATTCCCAGGGTGAGGAACTCGGGGACGCCGTAGTAGCGGCCGTTGCCGACCACGGCGCTGTTGAAGTAGTCACGGGTCTGCAGCAGATAGGGCAGCGTGCGATCGACGAAGTTCATCGGGTCGACCGACAGGGGCCAGGCAATCACCATGAGCACCACAGGAATCGCGATCGAGGTGATGAACACCTTCCACTGACGGGTCATCAGCGGCAGCAGAAGCAGCGGCGCGAGCATCGGCTTCACCGCGAGAGTCAGTCCCATGGCGACGCCTGCCGACAGGTCTTTGCGCTGAAGCAGAAATCCGATGAACGCCACTTCGCCCAGCAGAACGAAACCGTTGAAATTGGTGAACACCAGGGTGTTGGTGACGGTTTCGCTGACGAACGCCGCAAGCAGCAGCGCGGGAGCGGCGACCGAATCGAGTCGGAATCCGAAGATCCGCAGCAGAATGTACAGCGCGATGAGGATGGCTATGGTGCTGGCGAGGATGAACAGCCAGCGGGAGCGCTCGGGATCGATGACGGCGATCGGCGAGAGCAGCATCGTCGCGCTCGGTTGATAGAGGTAGTGCGGATCGACGGAGTCGAAGTTCGCCGTGTACACGGGCTGGCGGTTGAGAAAGGCCAGAGCGGCGTTGTACACCGGGTTGAAATCGTTGGTGATGTCACCGTTGACCGCCTTGATCACCACGCGTTGGATCACCGTCATGATGGCGATCGGCCACAGGGCGTACTTGATTACCTCGGCGGTCGTCCGCCCTGATCGCGGCTCCAGAAAGCTAAGTGACACCCGGGAACGGTACCCGAGGCGGTCGTCGCAGCAGAGAAGGACACCCTCGAACCCAGCCCTCGTCGGCTGTGCCGAGCCGCGGACGGTACTCGACTCAGGCGGGGCAGACCGTGCCGTTCGTAGGAAGCGCAGCGTCCCGCGCGTAGTCGACCGCGATGGTCTGCAGACACTGGGATCCGCCGAGACTGGGATGCCCGCTGCCCTGCCACGCAGCCGACGCCACCGCAGTCCCGGTGGCTCCGACCAATCCGGTGACCGAGGACAGTCCGCCGTTGCCGACGATGGGGTCGCCTGCGTTGGACAGCACCAGCACCGGAACGTCCAGCGAGCTGGGTAGTGGGGTGGACGGTGCCGTCGGCCAGGACGAGCACAGCAGTGCCGTCAGGGCGGCGTCGGTGCCGTAGATCGGATACCGGTCCGTCCACTGGGCCGAGAGGTCACGCACCCCCTGCGGCGATGGCCACTGCTGGCCGTCCGTGCAGCGAGATACGAATTGACCGTCGGTGCGGTAGGCGTTTCGAGCGCGTTGGGCGAGGGTGGACAATGCTGCGGTGTCGGACCGGGCGGCCTCGGACAATGTCTGGGACAGCTCGGTGGCCCGAGACGAGGCGTCGCCTGCTGTCGATGCAAGCGCGAAGGTGATGCCATCGAGGATTTCGTGTGTGGACAGCGGCGCGAACTCGCCGCCGGCGGCGCGTCGGATCAGCTGCGCCACGGCACCTGTCGGATCGCTGCCCAGTGCGCAGTTCAGCGCGACGCAGCGTTGCGCGAAGGCTGCGAAGGCAGCTTCCTTGCCCTGGGTTCGCTGCTCGGCGAGCGTGATCTGATCCGTGCCGACTCCGGTTGGGGAATCGAGGACCACACGCGAGATGTGATTCGGGTACTTCGCCGCGTAGGCCAATGCGGTCAGCGCGCCGTTGCCCGAGCCGATCAACCCGATTCGGTCCACGCCCCAGAGCTGGCGGAGCCGGTCGAGATCGTCCGCGGCGTAGGTGGTTCCGAAGGCGAGTTCCTGCGGCTGCAGCGTATCGGTGCATTCGATGGTGGCATCGCGGCCCGCGTCGACGGCACGATCGACTGCGTCGGCATTGGATCTGGTGAACTGCCCCAGCGCATCGACGGCCGCTCCGGCAGGGGGGTCGATGCAGTCGACCGCAGTGGATCGGCCGATGCCTCGCCGATCCACCGCGACGATCGGGTGAGCTTCGAGAAGTGTCGACAGCGGGCCTGCGGCCATGGTGGCCAGCGTGCCGATCGAGGATCGATCCGAGCCGGAGGTGAACACCAGCGGGCCGGCATCGGTGGGAGTTCGATCGAGGCGTGCGCGCAGAGCACCGACAGCGAAGGTACCGAACATCTGCCCGCTGACATCGACGTCGGCCTCGTATTCTGCGCACTCGAGTATCAGACCGGGGGTGCTGGCTGTGAGCCCGAAAATTCCGAGCGTGGGAGCAGTGCAGTCGCCCCAGGCCAGGTCTGTCGTCGGGACGGCGAGCGCGGCCGGTGCAGGTGGCGCGTCCGCAGACGATTCTGCAGGCTGACCGGGCGATTGCTGCTCCACCGCGACATCGGGACGGATCGACGGCCCTGCCCCGCAGGCCGCGCACATCGTGGCGAGGACGAGGACGGCGGCGAGCATCGAACGTTTCTGCGTCACGGTGCGAGGCTATCTACTTTCGGTTCGGCACCGCGCGCGCCCGTCGCGAACGTGGACAATCCGGTAGCGCACAACGCGCCGTCACGATGGTCGTACCCAGCGCGTGAGCAGTGTGCCGTCGGAGTCGCCGATCACGTGCGCGCGCATCATCGGCGTCTCGGTTGCGTCGGTGAACTGCGCGATGCGCCCGGCCGACCCGGCAACGAGCATGGGCGAGACGGTCAGACACACCTCGTCTGCCGCGCCGTCGGCCACGAGCTGACCGAACAGACCAGGCCCGCCCTCGCACAGTATGCGGAGAAAGCCGAGCTCGGTCAGCGTGCCGAGGATGTCGCGGGTGCATACCGATCGACCGGACACCTCGATCACGGTTGCTCCCGCCGACCGGAGCGCAGTGACCGTCGATCGGTTCGCGGTCGAGGACGTCACCACGACGGGCTCGACCGAGGTGTCGGTGAGCAATCGAGAATCCGGATCGATCGACCCGGAGGCCGTGACCACGACCATCGTGGGGACCGGTGCCAGTCCGTTCGCCACCCGGCGTGCGATTGCCTCCTCGGACAGTGAAACGCCGCCGTAGTTCTCGGCGCGAGCGGTCCCGGCACCGACGAGGACCGCGTCACAGAGCTCTCGTAGAACGCCGAACACGCGTGCGTCGGCGGGGGTGCCCAGGCCTGCGGAGGCTCCGTCGGCGGTGACCGATCCGTCGATGCTGGCAACGAAGTTCGTTCGGATCCACGGGCGGTCCACAACTGTCGGGTAGGCATACAGGGCTCGAACGGCGTCGTCGGTGAGTTCCGAGCCGAGTGCCGGTGCAGTATCGCGTGCCTGCTCGGATGTGAAGTAGGTCCCAATATCGAGAAGCTGCATGAGAGAGATCAGACCACGTCGCTACGCTCGACAAATGCCCGCACGCCTTGTCGACCGTAATCCCGTGGTTCCCTCCGATCAGCTGATCGCGCAGATGGTCCCACCGGCGATGTTCGACGATGTCAGTTTCTCCTCGTACATTCCCGATCCCAACGAGCCGACGCAGGCCGAGGCGGTTGCGAAGGCGGAGGCGTTCGCGAACAAGGTCGAGAAGATCCGCGGCAAGGGCAAACGCGGGCTGTTCGGCAAGAAGACCCAGGCCACCGGTGCCGGCCTGTACCTCGACGGCGGCTTCGGCGTGGGCAAGACACACTTGTTGGCCTCGATCTACCACAGCGTTCCTGAGCCCAAGGCGTTCGGCACCTTCGTCGAACTCACTCACGTCGTCGGAGCCCTGGGCTTCAACAAAGCGCTCGAAGAACTCTCGAACCACAGTGTGCTGTGTATCGACGAGTTCGAGCTCGACGATCCCGGCGACACGATGCTCGTCTCGCGGCTGCTCTCGGAGCTGTCGCAGCGCGGAGTGTCCATCGTCGCGACGTCGAACACTCTGCCCGGCCAGCTCGGCGAGGGACGCTTCGCCGCCGAGGACTTCCTGCGCGAGATCAAGAAGCTCGGATCGATCTTCGAGTCCATTCGCGTCGACGGCCCCGACTACCGCCACCGCGATCTGCCCCCGGCCCCCGATCCCACTCCCGAGTCGGAGCTGATCGAACGCGCCGAGACCGTCGACGGCGCAACATTGGACGATTTCGACGAACTGCTGGCGCATCTGAGCACCCTGCACCCCTCGCGCTACGGCAAACTGCTCGACGGTGTTCCGGCTGTGTTCTTGAAGAACGTCCACCCGGCATCGGACCAGGCCATCGCACTGAGACTGGTGGTCCTCGCAGACCGGCTCTACGACGCGGGTATCCCGGTGACCGCCTCGGGCGGAAAGCTCGACGAGATATTCACCGAGGAGATGCTGGCGGGCGGCTACCGCAAGAAGTACCTTCGCGCCACGTCGCGATTGCTGGCCCTGTCCCGATTCGCTGCAGTCGGCTGAATCCGCGTCACAGCCGCGCCTGCATGACGTAGTCGTCGTGGGTCTGCACTCCGACCACGAACGTCTTGGTGCCGACGACCTCGAATCCATGCTTGGCGTAGAACTTCTGCGCCCGCACGTTGCGCTGATTGACCCCGAGCCACGCTCCGGCGCAACCGGATTCGCGGGCGTAGCTCAGTGCGAACGTCATCAGCCGGGCCGCAGAACCGCTGCCGTGCTCGGAAGGTGAGACGTAGAGTTTGCTGATTTCCAGCGTCGGGTGGTGCGAGAGGGCTGCGCGAATCTCCGGATCCGCAGGAGCCCCCGACACGAGCATCGCGTACCCCACCACCTCCGAATCGGTCGAGTCGTCGACCAGAACGGTCCTGGCCGCGTCGGCGATGTAGCTCTCGAAGCATCTGGTCGACAGGACATTCGCGATGAAGTGCTCGATGTCCTGCGGGCGAGTCCCCGGAGGGCAGGCGAGCGGAAAGGTCTGCGCGGCCACCTCCGCGATGCGATCGGCATCGGCGACCTCCGCCACTCGCACGCTCACAGCAGATCCACCGCGTTCTTCGCATCACGCACGGACAGGCCGGTGCGGTCCCGCAGCAGTTCGATCGCAGTGATGGTCCTGCCTTCCGATTTGAGCGCTTTCAGCCGGGGGAGGAGATCGTCCCATGGCACTGGTACCGCTCGAGAGGAACCGATGACGGTCGACGAGGACGGCAATGGTGCTCCGCGTTCGATCGATTCGACGGCGATCTCGGCATCGGCCGATCCGGCGCCTGTTCGATCGCGAAAAACCTTGATGGCCTGCATCTTCTTGTTCGCCGCCAACAGCTGGTAGATGTCTGCTCGGGCGGCATCGTCGAGACCGTCCGCCGCGATCGTGCGTGAGGACGCCGATGATCTGTCGGGCTTCTTGCGGATCAGCAGCCAGGCCGCCAACACCGCAGCGTCGATGAGGACCAGCGCAACGATGAACCATCCCCAGGTGGGCATGCTTTAGTAGACCACTTCAGCGGGACGGGCAGAAGACTGGACCGGCCGCTGACGTATCGGACTGCTCCGTACCGAACAATTCGACGGCAGCGGTGAGTGTTCGCGCTGCCGCGTCGTACTTGGCAGCGGCGAGATCGTGGCCGGCACCCTCGAAGTCCACGAGCAACGTGGGAGCCGGGACCAGTGCAAGGGCCGAGCGCAGTTCCGAGGTGGTGCCGAACGGATCCTTCGTACCGTGCAGCACCACCGTCGGGATTCGAAGTTCCGGAAGATGTTGAATACGAGCCTTTTCCGGCTTGCCCGGCGGGTGCAAGGGATACGACGTCAAGACGAGCCCGTCGACGCAGCCGGGGTGTTCGGCCGCCATCATCGAGCCCTGCCTGCCACCGTAGGAATGACCACCGAACGCGATGAAGCCAGACGTCTCGGCGCGGAGACGGTCGACGGCAGCGGCAATCCCCAGTCGGTCCTCGGCGGAGTACGACGGGTGGGGCGGCCCCTTGGGCTTACGCACTCGAAACGGTAGATCGAACCGCAACACCGTGAATCCCGCGCCGGCCCACACCGCCGCGATGCGCTGGAGCAGCACCGACTCGCAGTTGCCGCCGGCACCGTGGGTCAGCGCGAGCCCACCCCGTGACGGGATCGACGGTGTGTGCAGAAAAGCGACGCCCCCGCCGAGATCGATCTGGGCGGGGGCATCGGAACCGTCGAGTTCAGGCATCGTTGTGGGACGTTACCTTCTCTTCGGTGTCAGCGGTTTTGGTATCGGTGCTGTCCGATTCACCATCGACGAGTTCACCGTCGTCGCCGACCATGTCGGCGAACGCGGTCCCGGCGACGGTTCCGTTGGTTCCCGGTAGCGACACAGTGGGCCGCGAGCCGGGGCGATAGCGATCGTCGAGTCCCTCTACGGACTTCTTCGCATCCTCGAGGGTGGCGTCGTCGACCGTGGGATCACTCTGGGCATCGTCCGACACGTGCGTGTCCTTCCATCGAAGTGTGTGCGTCATCTCCACTGTGCACTTCTATGGCGTGAATCACCACAACTGATTCGTGAAGCACAAAAAAGACCCCCTCGAAAGGGGGTCTTTTTTGACTGACTGTGGTGCGCGATACTGGGATTGAACCACTATTCGACGTAACCCGAGATACTGGCTTTCACCACGAAATATGCCTGCTCAAGTGCGGTATTGCCAAACACTGACGCGTGACATACGGTGACACGAAACGACACAGATTCACTCCTGTTGGGTCATGTATGGGTCACGAAAGGCAGTCATGGCAGAGAACCGCACACGCGATCGGGACTTCGGAACGATCGACCTGCTCGCGTCGGGAAGCGTTCGGGCGCGGTTCCGTGCCGACAACGGCAAGCGGTACTCGCAGACGTTCAAGGTCGATCAGTCGGGCACCAAGGCCCAGGAAGATCGCTCCCGTCGTGAAGCTGAGAAGGCCGCTCGGACCTGGTTGACGGTCCAGCAAGGGCAGCTCGCGACGTCGACATGGAAGGCACCCGAACGCCAGAAGGCGGCGGTCCTGACGTTCGGCGAGTACGCCGGGTCGTGGATGGAGTCACGCGACAAGCTGAAGCCGACGACCCGCCAGCACTACCAACAGTTGCTCGATGACCACATCGTCCCGGTCCTCGGGAAGATTGCGATGGACGAGCTGAGCCCGGCCGCGATCCTGCGTTGGCACGGTAAGACGCTGATCGGTAGGCCCACGGCTCGCGCGCACGCCTATTCTCTGGTCCGCACGATCTGCGAGACCGCGGTGACGATGGACGTGTTGGAGAAGAATCCCTGCCGCATCGAGGGTGCGGGCTCGGCGAAACGGGCCGTGAAGATCCAACCGGCGTCGTTGGGGGAGCTTGAGACTGTGGCGGCCGCTATGCCCGATCGTCTCCGCCTGATGGTGCTGCTCGCTGCCTGGTGCGCGATGCGGTTCGGAGAGTTGGCGGAGTTGCGCCGCAAGGACATCACGCTACGTGAAGCCACTGACATCAAGACGGGCGCGGCCGTACACACCGGCGTCATTCGTATCCGTCGTGGCATGACCCGCGCGGACGGGAAGAAAGTCGTGGGAACGCCGAAGTCGGAGTCAGGTAAGCGTGACGTTGCGATCCCACCGCACCTGGTGCCGATGGTCCGTGACCACCTCGCAACCCATACTGACACCGACGCTGACGCCCTCCTGTTCTCCGCTCTGAACGATTCGACCGAGCACCTTGTGCCGTCGTCGCTGTATCGCGCGTTCTACCCGGCACGGGAGAAGGCGGGCCGTCCTGATCTGAGGTTCCACGATCTTCGGCACACGGGCGCTGTGCTCGCTGCGCAGACCGGCGCGACGTTGGCTGAGTTGATGGCCCGCCTCGGACATTCGACGCCCCAGGCAGCGATGAGGTACCAGCACGCGGCTGCGGACCGTGACTCCGCAATCGCCGCCGCGCTGTCGCTACTCGTTACGTCGACCACTGCAAGCTGATGGGCCGCTACAACCCCTGGAAACATATCGGGGAGACTTATCCGCACGTCATCGTGTGCACCGCTTACGAACTGGAACCGGGCGTCCGCGGCCTCATCAAAGACAACCACATCTGGATCTGCCGAACCCTCGACCGCGTGGCCCGGCGATGCACGCTCGCGCACGAAATCGTGCACCTGGAGCGCGGCATCGTCCGGCACCCTTCGGACTCGGTGCAGACGCAGGAGGAGGAACGGATCGTCGACACCATCGCGGCGCACCGGTTGATCGACAAGGAGTTGCTGACCGAGTTGCGGGCGGCGTCGTTGCCTACGGCTGACATCGCGAAGGCGCTCGATGTGACCGAACGCGTCCTGAAATACGTCTGACGGAATCTCACCAGCCGTCGCTGTGGTCCCGGCCTCGACCGCGGCTGATCGCGGACGGCAAATCCCAGCACCTAGGTTGCTCTAAAATCTTCGTGCCGTTGCCCGTGGTCAACACCTCTGACTTCGCCGGCCGCGGATCATCCGGCCGCCACGCTGCCACGTTGCCCTGCACCGTCGACATCACCTGCATCAGAGCGTCCGCCAAGTCATCGTGCCCCGCCACCTCGGGAACCTCGATGCGCATTGCACCGCTCGGCGTCTGCTCGTACTGCAACGCGTGCAACTGCTTCAACAACTCAGGGTGCCGGGGGAGCACGAGCCGGCCCTGTTGCAAGAGCAGCTTCACCGCTCCGTAGCCCGACGCCTTACGGCGGTTGTCGGTCACGACAGGGGTCACCATCGTCGTTCGGCCGTACGGGCCCGATTGCCGGTAAACGGTCTCCTGCAACACGCTCGTAGGCATGGCCCCGACACCGTTGACCTCGCTCACGATTCGATACAGGTCGTAGCCTCGCGCGACTGCCGCGATTCTCTCGATAAACGTCGAGTACGGCATCCTCGCGTGTGCCTCTAACCACGGGATGAAGTAGACGATCTCGTCGCCATGCTTCCCGCGGTTCAACTCCTGGTCATCGAGCACACCGAGGAGGACCAGAGCATTCGAGTCGTGGAATCCCCAGTCGACACCTGCCACCGCGAGCTGACCGAAAGCCTTCTCAGGCGGAGTCAGTTCGTACCCGGCGACAGCATCGTCGAGCTCGGCCGCCGTGAAGTAGGCACCGGTATCGTCTACATATTCGGCCAGCACCTCGCGGGCGTAGTCGCGTGAAGTCATCGACGCCTTGAACGTCTCCAACAGGGCAGCATCCACCAGTGGCGAAATGGTCGACGGCCAGTGGAACGACGCGTACATCTCGCCCGGTTCGAGCTTGCCCTGCCGCCACGTCCTCGCGAAGAAGTGATCCTGCGTCCACGGCGACGACGCCATCACGATCCGCGAACCGGGCCGCGCGACGACAGTGAATTGAGCCGCTGTCCACAGCTCTTCCGCCATGAAGTTCGCTTCGTCGACGATGAGCAAGTCGATCGACCGACCGCGCACCTGACGAGTCGACGCCGGCACACAGACAATCTCCGAACCGGTGGTCAGGACGATCCGGCTCTTGTTCTCTTCGACCGTCGCACCCCTCAACAGTTCGGTATCGAGAAGGTCGACGATCGACGCCAGCAACACCTTCGCGGCCTCTTCGCCCGCCGACAGAATCAGAGTCTTGGAACCCGGCACACTGAACGCCTGATGCAACGCGAGCATCGCCAGTGTCGACGACTTGCCCGCCTGTCGACCCGACACCACCGTGCGGATACGTGCCGGGCAGTTCGCCACCTCCAACTGATGCGGCCACAGCGGTCGCCCGACAATCTTTCGCGCGAACACGTCAATATCGTTGCGGGCGTTGCGAATTAGAGTCTTGTCGATTGCTGATGTCACGTGTCCACCTCTGCCATGAGCGTCGCCAAGTCCACCTGAGTCGCTGCCGAATCGCGCTGCAACTTCGCCCGACTCACCGGGTCCATCCCCAACGTCGCGCGCAACGATGACGCCCTACCCTCGAACGACGGCAACACCTTCGCGGCCGGCACAATCGCCCCGGTCTCGTCGAACATCCCGTGCTCGTCGATCCACGTATGCAACAGATCGACCTTCGCCTCGAACCGAGCCCACGCCAACAGAGCAGGCTCGAACGACGGGTCCGACAAGTAGGGGCACTGAGCCTTCGCGACCTCCACCCACCGAGCCGCCAACGGGGCAATACGGCGCTCCGAATGAGCACCGTGCGTCACTGCCATCTCGTTGTTCTTCTCGAACGGCGGCCGCTGCCAGGAAGACACAGGGGCCGGAACGAAAGTCCCGGCCTCCTGCGCTTCCTTGCGGGCGCGCCGAACCGGTGCGCCAGCCACGATCAGGCGATCTTCACGCCGCGCATGACGACGATGGCCTCCGGGTTCACCGGGGCCTGGTCGTAGCGCGCTACGACCCGCAACGCCTGCTGGTCGTAATCGCCGAACGTCTCCCGCAGCAGCGTCACGGTCGGGTTCAGGTCACGAACCACGGTGATCTTTGACGGGTCGAACAGGACGATCGCAGACTCGTTGTTACCGGTGCCGGTGTTCGCCGGAACACGGTTCGTCACGATGACGGGATGCCCCAGCAACCGGTACGCGCCGGCCTCCGTCACGTCCGGTTGCACCAGGTAGCGGCCACCCGTGTCTTTGAGTTTGCGGATCTTCACGAAATCACGCGAATGCATGATCCATGCGAGCTTCGTGGGATCGACCTCGGCACCCAACGCCAGGCCCTCTGCGTCGTGGAGAGTGTCGATCGACGGGACACCTACCGCGGCCATCGACTGCACCCCGGTCATCGACAGAATGCCGAGCGGCTGCGTACGGAAGCCGCCAACCACCGCACCATTGCCCGCGATAAACGTGTCATCGAGCTTGCCCGCGGTATCGGCCACCATCCGGTCCTGAATGGCCGTCACAGTCTCCACGATCGACTGCCGCGCCAACTCGTTCGAGAACCGGTGCAAGCTCTTCACCGACTTGATCCGAGGGTCCAACAGCAGAACCTCACCGAACGTCGGCTCCGTCTCGGTAATCAGCTCGTTCTCGCCATGCCACACCGGACTCGTGTGACCGGTGTACGTCGGTATCCGAACAGGGCCATGCGAGTCGATGATCTTCACGCCCGAATTGAGAATCACAGATGCCTTCTGCAACGGCACCGTGACGATGTTGCGCACGTCCTCGGGACTGAGAACTGATGCGCCGGTAGTAGTTGAACCTGCCATGATGAACTCCTGAAATGAGGGTCGCCGGGCAGAGAAGTAATCAGAGCCCGGCACGGGAAAGGCGCACTGCGCCAAAGGGATTCACGACCCGCGAGCATCACGCTCAAGCGGATCAGATGAGGTGCCAGACCCCGGTAAAACCAAGCAACAGACACAGCGCCAGGCCAGTTCCGTCACAGTGACGATACACCCAAACACGAGATGCCCCCGGCTGACACAGCCGAGGGCACCCCGCCGAACACCATCACTCAGACGACTGGAACAAATCCACGAACGCCGACCGACCCGACGCCACATCGGCCTCCACACCATCCGAGCCCGCCGGCTGATACGGACGCACTCCACCAAGCGGAGCGCCACCCGCCGACGCCACCCGCGGACCCAGATGCGGCCGCTCAGACACCAACGTCTGCGCCGCCTCCAGATACTTACCCGGATCAGGCTTCCCGTCATCACCGAGCAACGATGCCGAATCGACGAACCGAGTCAGGTCAGACGGGTCCGTCAACACATCCGACAACCCCGCCAACGCCGCACTAGCCGCACGCTCGTTCGCCTCAGTCCGCAACGCATCACGCTCCGCCTTCAAATCCGCAGCCGACTGACGATGCCCCGCCGACTCCGACCGCAAATCACCGATCAACTTCTGCGCCCAACCCGGCAACGACGCCACCGTCTCGCCAGAACGCGGGGGAGTACCAGGAACCGGTGCACTCATGACCGACCCTCCGAATCTTCGAGAGTCAGCAACTGCTTCGACTTACGAGCGAACTCGTCGAGCAACGAATCCATGTGATGCAACTGCCGAGGCGTGAACGTCCGCGTCCGCCGAGACAACCCATGCAACCGGCGCGCCAAGTTACCGCGCGCCAACTCCAACAGGTCCGCCCCCTCTCGCGCCGAAGGGACGTGATTACCCGGAACGGGATGTGAAGATGTCATGTCAGTCCTACTTTCCGGCCCTGTGAGAGCCACTGTGAGCGATCTTTAGGTGTCAGTCGGGTCAGAGTGCCCGGCGACGGTTTGGAGGTACGCAATACGCGTACGTTGCAGCGCGGCCCCGGTCTCAGATTCGGGAACCCCGACCGCGCGGTGATACATGTCCGCGAAAGAAGCCGCGAGCGAAGCGAACGCAAAGATCAGCCGCCCATACTCACTCGGGTCCAACGCCACGATCAGCGCATTCACGTCGGCATACCGGCCATCAGCCGCCAACGACGCAAGGCTCATCGCACTGGTCAACGCCTCGTCGGTCAGGGCGTCAGGGTGAGGTTCGGTCATGGTGTACTCCTCGGTTGTGTCCCGTCGAAAGCGGGGTTAGTGGTTGTTGACCAGTATCCCGTGCAGGTCAGAGCAGCTATTGAGCAGACGTGACCCAACCATGACCTAGTGCACGCGGGGTTTTGACCCACCCCGAACCCAACCCCGACAACCCGATCACGCTTCGGGGGTGTGTGTTGGGGTTGGTTATTCCGTACGTCCGCTCTCTCTAGAGATGAGAGTGCGGACGGACTTACGGTGGGGGTTCGGAAATAGTCCGGAATTAGTCCGGAATTAGTGGACATCAGCTCTCTTCCCCTTCGGTCCAGAGTGCGGCTGTCCTGATGTAGTGGGCGCGTCGTTCGGTGCCTGTGTTTCGGAGGGAGCCGTGTTCGACCAGCAGTTTGAGGGCTTCGTAGAAGGAGGATTTCTTCATGCCGTCTTCTTCTGCGAGGGTGCGGATCGTTGTGGATGAGAGGCCGTCTGAGGTCATTTTGGTCCGGAGTATGTCCATGAGTCGGGCGGCGTTTTTCTCGACTGCGAGGGCGTTATTCCGGACTCCGTTTCCGGAATTACTGTCGTTGGCGATGAAGACGAGTGTGTGGCGTTGTGATTCGGTGGCGTCAGGCATATTTGTGCTGCTCACGGTGTGTTCGATGAGTCGGTAGTGGTAGTCCATGCCTGCGGGTACGTCTTTGTGTTTTTCGACGTGGAGCTTGGCGATGAGTTCGGAGCCTTCGAGGCGTAGGTCGGACCAGACGGCCCCGTCCCATGAGTTGCTGCCGCGTCCTGCTGTACCGGTTCGTGCGCTGTGGTGGACTCCGAGGACTGTGCAGTTGGCGGCGGCCTGGATAGTTTCGGCGGCGTGGATGGCTCTGCCTTGTTCGGTTGCTGAGTTCTCTTCGAGGCCGACTGTGCATCGGGCGCGGGTGTCGAGGATGAGGAGGTCTGCGTCGACATCTCGTACGAGGTCGATTGCGTCTGAGATGTCGACGATGCTTCCGAGTTGGATGGGGCAGGGGAGGATGTACAGCCATCCGTCGAGTTCGGTGGGGTCGACGCCGGATAGTTCGCACCATGCGATGAAGCGGGCTCGTAGGCCGGTTGCGCCTTCGGCTGCTACGTAGACGACTTTGGCGCGTTTGGGGATGCGGTGGCCTTCCCAGTTGCTCATGCCGACTGCGAGTGCGCAGGCCATTCCGCAGGTGGCGAATGATTTGTAGGTTCCTGGTGCGCCGGCGAGTTGGGCGAGGGTGTCGCGGTACAGCACGCCTGAGATGAGGGGTTCGACGTCGCCGAGTTGTTTGAGGTCCGATACGGAGAGCAGTCGGTCTTTGAGTGGGACGCGGGGGATCGTGGTCGTGTCGTCGAGGGGTGGGGGTTCGTCGGGTGGTTGCCAATCGTCGTCGAATGTCGGTGCGCCTGGGATAGCAACGCTCATAGCCACCTGCCTTCGCTGCCCTCGGTGCGTCGTTGCCGGGCGTCGATGGTGTCGAGTGCTTCGGCGATGCGGTGGAGTGAGGCAGCTTTGATGAGTTCGATGTCGGCTCGATCACGTTGTGTTGCAACGTATGTCACTGATCGGAACCGCCGGTTGAGGTCTGCGAGTAATGCTTCGATGTCAGGCACGTCCGTCACCGGCCCGGTTGTGGGCGGGGTCGCGGCGGCCGCATTCGAGCGGGGGTAACCGCCACGCTGCAACGCGTCGTCGTGCGTACTGCTCGCGCAATACGACGTGTCCGGGCTTGAGTGCCTTAGACTCATGTTCGGATTCGGTGGCTTGGCGGCGACTGCTATCTGTGGAGGGCTTCCCGTGGGTGGGGAGCCCTTCGTCATATTCAGGTGTCATCGCGGACCGCCTCGGGTGCGGTGCCGTATCCGGCTTCGCGGAGTAGCTGGGTCATCGCGTCTAGTGGCATCACTGCCAGCCATTGGGAGGGGTCACCGAGCCCGCGGCGCTTCACGACGAGCACGGCGTGATCTGCGCGGGCCTCGTCTTTCTGCTCGTCAAGCTCCCGGAACCATTCGGGCCAGGCGTAGGCGTGCCGGTCTTTCACCTGAACTGTGATGCCGGGGCAGGCGTGGAGGTCGCCGGCGTCTCGGAAGTATCCGGCGCGTGTGCGTTCGGTGCCGGGAAAGCCATTGCCGCGTAGGAAGTCTCGAACCGCCCGCTCGGCCCGGTCGCCTTTGAGCTTGTTCGCGTTGGTCACGCGATGTGCCCGGTCTGAATCGGGCGAGCGAGAGCGTCGATCTGTTCGAGGTCAACTCGAAGCAACTTGCCGCCTACTCGGTAGCCCGTGATCCTTCCCTCGGCGATCCATCGCTGAATTGTCCGTTCTGAAACGTCCAGTTGTTCGGCCGCAGCCGAGATGCGGGCCAGCCGGCGGGAATAGTTGCCCCCGGTACCGGGTGCAGGGTTCACTTGCTTTGTCATTGAGTCCGCCTCGGTGACATGGAGGGTTCAGTCCTGGCAGGGATCTGAACCCTCGTGTGGATTCGGTCTGGCCGAACTGCGGGTGTCGGGCATCAAGCCCTAACTTGATGCCCGACATCGTTCGACAGACACGACGGTAGGGGCCGCATGGCGAACTTGAAAGGCGAAAGCCCTGGTAGTTGCGTCGACGCAACCGATTTCACTGACTGGTCGAGGCTACGCGCGGTAGACGCGGTGTAGACGCAGGTCGAGACCGTGACGCAACCGGAAATTTCACGTTGTGGGCGTCCGCCCTGGTACGCATGCACGGTGGTTGCGCGTGCGTTGGTTAGTGGGAGTCAGGCCTGCCGTAGACGCGCGGTAGACAGCGCGCAACCGAGGCGGTCACTGAAATTGCAACTGTGATCGTCGTCACACTCGGTCAGAGCGAGTCAGGGGAAGTCGTGACCTCAATCTGGGTCACGGGTGGGTCAGGGCAACAAGAAAGGCCCCCTCGAAAGGGGGCCTGACCTGGTCTTTCTTCTGGTGCGCGATACTGGGATTGAACCAGTGACCTCTTCCGTGTCAGGGAAGCGCTCTCCCGCTGAGCTAATCGCGCATGTCCTCGCATCGGCCTTGCAGCCGACGCACTAGCGAGGTGGAGACGGGAATCGAACCCGTGTGCACGGCTTTGCAGGCCGTTGCCTCACCACTCGGCCACTCCACCATGGGTCGAGACCCTCGAGCGGATGACGGGATTCGAACCCGCGACCCTCACCTTGGCAAGGTGATGCGCTACCACTGCGCCACATCCGCGTACCCCGGAAGCAATCACTGCTGGGCAGTTGCTGTCTCCGTGGTGCGGGGAAAACATTAACCCAACGGGAGTGAAACTCACAAATCTCGTGGTCAGCTGCAGAATTAGCCCATTCGGCACCTGTGACCGATGTGAAATCAGTGGCGTGACAAACACTGTCGAGGTACGGCGGCAGTGACGTCGGCGCTCGACAGGCGATTCGGTTCGCCGCGACACCTCGTGTTAATGTTTTGCCTCGTTCGGTCCCGTGGCTCAGTGGGAGAGCGTCCGCTTCACACGCGGAAGGTCGCTGGTTCGATCCCAGCCGGGACCACAACAAGAAACCGCCTGTTAACAGGCGGTTTCTTGCGTTTTAGGCAGACAGAATTTCTTGGGTGCGCGAGCTCTACTGATTTTTGGGTCTTGGCGGGCACTGCTGGTTGTGCGACGGCTTGGCCCGCCAGCTCATGCATTTCGCCGCGGCGGCCGTCGAAGCACGAAGGTGGACTATCTGGTCACCTCGATGCCGGTGGTGTCGGCCGCTCCGCTGCAGGTAGCCGACTGGATCCGGAATTGGGCAGTTCGAGAACCGACTGCCCTGGGTTCGGGATGTCTGGTTCGACGAGTAACGCTCCGCTCGGCCGACCACGACAACATCGCTGCCGCGCTACGGCATCACAGCCGCAACCCGCACCGGCCGGTAGACCTTTTTTATGCAGCTTGACGTATGGCAATTTGATTTGACTGGGCCTGGTCATCGGGCTGAAGTGCACCCGTCCTTACCGATATCTTCGGACGGCTGGGATAGATTTCCAGCCATGGCTAAGCATCCGCGGATTCGGCAACAGAACATCGCAGTGTTTGGTGAGTCTGGGTCGGGCAAGACCGTGCTGGTCTCATCGTTCTACGGCCGTACTCAGGAGGGTTCCTACAAGAACGACCTGTGGGATCTAGTGGCCGACAAGGGCGGGCAGGGAAATCGCCTATACCAGAACTACCTCGGCATGCGCGACAGCGCACAAGCGCCCATGACGAACCGCTTTCTGAACACCACATACGACTTCTCGGTCAAGCTCAAAGCCGGGGAAGGCGATGAGGAAAAGGCCCGTCCATTCGACGAGTTGCGCCTTGCGTGGCACGACTACCCGGGTGACTGGTTTCAGGACGATCCCAGCAGCGAGGAAGAGAACCTGCACCGGATCGACACATTCAGGACCCTTCTCAGTTCGGATGTTGCCCTCCTCCTCGTGGATGGACAGAAACTCCTTGACCACCGCGGCGAGGAAGAGCGATACCTCAAGTCCCTCTTGCACAACTTCCGCCAGACCTTGGCCCGACTCAAGGGCCCTCTCCTTGGCGATGACGGGCCGCTGATCGAGTTCCCTCGAATCTGGATCTTGTCATTGTCCAAGGCCGACCTGTTCCCCGACTGGGACGTGAATACGTTCCGTGATCTCGCCATCCTGAAGGCTGCTGACGATATCGAGCAGCTTCGCTCGACAATCGCGGGCATGATTGTCACGCCGGACGCGCTGTCCATCGGCGAGGATTTCATGCTCCTTTCGTCTGCCAAGTTCGAACTCAAGGCGGACAGTGCAGAGCCGGTCGAGATCGACCTGAAACAGCGCATCGGCCTGGACCTGGTGCTCCCCATCGCGTCACTTCTGCCGCTGGAGCGCCGTGTCCTGTGGGAGGAGAAGATGAAGCTCCCATGGAAGGTGGCTGACACGCTCGCTGACGGGGCGGACGTAATCGCAGCGGCCATGGCTGGTGTCAAGTTCACAAGATTCGAGAAGCTCCTTCGAATGGTCACCAAGAACGATGCACAGGCGGCGTTCGTGGCCAAGGCTCTCCCTACGGCGTTCGCTGCTGCGATCAAGATCGTTGGCCCGAAACTCAAGGAGATGAACGAGGACGCACGCGCGAAGCATCTGTACCTGCGGGCCATGCTGACGCAGTTCAAAATTGACCTCGACCAAGCGGTGACCGAGAACGTGCTCAGGAAGCAGAAGTGACTGTGCGAGGGGTGTCTCGGTCACACCTCATCTGGGCGACTCGCGGCCGGAATTGGGGTTTTCGATTCTTGCTCGATGCGGGCCTGGGTGATCCGCTTCCAGAGTACGAGCGTGCATTCGCCGAACTCGCGGACGAACCCGCGGCTTGGCACCGAAACGTACAAGTGGTCGCCGTGCGATTCCCGGACCCGGAGGGGCGACGAGACGCAGCGGGACGAGTCATCCCCCAAGAGTTCGTAGTCTTTGGTGACGGAGCTGACTTTGTGAACTCCGTGTACGACGGAGTGCAGCACCTGTGGCCGCTAGTCGAACAATCCTTCGAACGTGTGTGGGCTGCCGATACGGCACCGTCCGTCGGCAACCTGCGCTTCGACTGAGCGGCCTCAGCTGATATCAAGAAAAGCTTCTCAAGAGGGCCGTGTGAGACGCCGTGGAGCTACCCGATGGTGTGGCGAATCTCAACCGGCAAAGGCTCAGTGGTACTCCTCTCGGCGAGTAGCACTGCCGTTTCCTGCCCAGGCTGTTTGTCGCGCTGTGCTGCGCAACCGGTCAGCGCAGCGCTCTAGGCGCAGTCGCCAGACGCCGCGGTTGAGCGTTGGCCTATCGGCACTGGTCGGTTGGTTTGGCTTGGGGGGTTCGACGTGCCTGCCTGAGTTGTGTCAGCGCTTGTCTTTATCGTCTCAGCAGTCCAGAAATGCTGAGCTACCGATAGAGCGGAGGACGCCGTGAACGCGCCGTACGTCTCGATCAACGTCTGATCGATAACTCGCTTGCCGCCATGCTCGCCGGCCGTCGAGGTCTACAGCAAGCCGCAGATGACTAATCGCGATGAGGCCACTGTCATGCTCGTAGTCAACGCTTGGGAGCTGGCGCTCAAGGCGACACTGCGCCAGCAGAGGCAGTCGATTTCTATTCCCAAAAAGCCGGGCCAGAGATACTTGTCGATCTCGATCGACGACGCCCTCGGGCGCGTGAATGCGGGAAACATGTGGTCTGGCAGCGTGGACGGCACCGCCACGACCGTCAACATGAGAGCCCTCGCACAGTACCGGGAATCGGGCAATTCACCTGTACAACGCCCAGGGGCTCGCGGCAGAGATTCGTCCTATCCTGCAGCAAAACGTTCTGAACTTTCGCGACTTCGTGCTGGCGAAGTTCACGAAAGATCTCGCCGACTCTGTGACCTGGCAGCTCCTGCCGCTCGGCGCGCGCGTGGTCGCGGTGTAGACGACGGCGGATGGGCAGATCGCCATCCAGAAGACCGATCCGAACCTGACCCATCCTGACAGCGCCAAGGAACTCATACAACGCGTCAAAAAGAAGCGCTCGGGGCGGGAGTTGAATAGCTACGACCTTCAAACGATCTGCTGGAAAGAGTCGCTGAGTGATAACCAGAAACATGCTTGGAATCACAGCAACGCGGCAACCCATGTGTGGTCTGGAGCAGCGGTCGATTACCTCAGCTCTGTCACTGACGAGCGCTTTGAGAAGCTTCGAGACGAGTACCGTGCGTACCAGCGGAACATGCGGGGCGCAGGCGAACTAATCGCGGTCGCGTGGTGCATTCGTCTCGCCTCAGTCGAGATGTCCGATCGAGGCACCCAGTATGGATCTCGATGATTTGGACCGCGACCGCCCGCGGCGTGTCAGAAGTGTGATGGCGCTCAGCGCCCCTGAACATAGGGTTAGCCTTTCCGAACAGGTTTATCACATCTGGTTCGATCCCAGCCGGGACCACAGAAAAGAAGGCCCGCACCGCCCGTCGGTGCGGGCCTTCTCGTGTTCGAGGTCGGTAACCTTGGTCGGTGAGCAGCGAACGATCGAAGCCCGAGACCGTCGAGCAGACTCCGGTGCACAAGGCGAAGGTGAAGCACCGTCGGTTTCGAGCGCGCATTGCCGAGAACAAGTCCCTCGATCTCGGCTACCGAATCACGGTCGGCGTGGTCGGAACGCTGGTGCTGGCGCTGGGTGTGGTGGCCATTCCCTACCCGGGGCCGGGCTGGCTGATCGTGTTCGCCGGCCTCGGAATTCTGGCCTCGGAATTCGCGTGGGCCAAGAGCGCCCTGCGATTCGTTCGCAAGCGGTATGACGAGTTCATGGACTGGTTCTCCACGCAGTCGTTCGTGATCAAAGGAATCGGTGTGCTGTTCACCACCGTGGTCGTGGTCCTGACGCTGTGGTTGCTCGGCACGTTCGCACTGGTCGGAGGCTGGTTCGGCATCGACTGGGGTTGGCTCGCCAGTCCGATCTGACGGACGCGCCGCGCTGAAGGTCGATCAGTGGGCTGTTGCCGATAGGCTGTCGGAGGCCTTCCTGGCCAGAAGAACCGATCGAGGAGTATATCGCTGTGAGCATGCCCGCTGTCGTCACCGTTCCACCCGCCCGCATCATGGTGCCGGCAGGAACGACGGCAGGTACGGCGCTCCGCGAGACCGGATTGCCCAACAAGGGACCGGAGGCCATCGTCGTCGTGCGAGATGCCGACGGCAGGCTCCGTGATCTCTCGTGGGCACCGGAGGTCGACGTCGAGGTCGAGCCGGTTCCGGCGAACACGGAGGACGGGCGCAGCGTCATCAGGCATTCGGCCGCACACGTGTTGGCGCAGGCCGTTCAAGAGCTCTTTCCCGCCGCCAAGCTGGGTATCGGACCGTTCATCAAGGACGGCTTCTATTACGACTTCGATGTCGAGCAGCCGTTCACGCCCGAGGATCTGACCGCCCTCGAGAAGAAAATGAAGCAGATCGTCAAAGCCGGCCAGCGCTTTTCGCGCCGGGTGTACGAATCCGTCGAGCAGGCACGCGAGGAACTTGCGAACGAGCCGTACAAGCTCGAACTGATCGACGACAAGTCCGTCATCGACGATCCGGAGGTCATGGAGGTCGGTGGGGGAGAGCTGACCGCATACGACAATCTCAATCCCCGGACCGGCGAGCGCATCTGGGGAGATCTGTGCCGTGGTCCGCACATCCCCACCACGAAGTACGTGCCCGCGTTCAAGCTCACCCGTAGTTCGGCCGCGTACTGGCGCGGTAATCAGGACAACGCGGGCCTGCAGCGCATCTACGGAACTGCGTGGGAGTCCGCCGAGGCACTCGATGCCTATCTCGAACTGCTGGCCGAGGCCGAGCGTCGCGATCATCGCAAGCTCGGATCCGAGCTCGACCTGTTCAGTTTCCCCGATGAACTGGGATCCGGCCTGCCGGTGTTCCACCCCAAGGGCGGTGTGATTCGCAACGAGCTGGAGAACTACTCACGCCAGCGGCACATCGAGGAGGGGTACGAGTTCGTCAACACCCCGCACATCACCAAGGGGCACCTCTACGAGGTATCGGGTCACCTCGACTGGTACAGGGACGGCATGTTCCCGGCGATGCACCTGGACGCCGAACTCGACGAGAACGGTGAGGTGCGCAAGCCCGGCCAGGACTACTACCTCAAGCCGATGAACTGCCCGATGCACAATCTGATCTTCCGCTCCCGCGGCCGCTCGTACCGTGAACTGCCGTTGCGACTGTTCGAGTTCGGATCGGTCTACCGCTACGAGAAGTCCGGTGTCATCCACGGTCTGACCAGGGTGCGAGGCATGACCCAGGACGACGCGCACATCTTCTGCACCCGCGAGCAGATGCGCGGCGAGCTCACCAGCACCCTGCAATTCGTACTCGGCTTGCTCAAGGACTACGGCCTGGACGATTTCTACCTCGAACTCTCCACTCGCAACCCGGAGAAGTCGGTCGGTAGCGACGAGGTCTGGGAAGAGGCGACCAACACCCTGGCGGAGGTGGCGGCTGCCTCGGGGCTCGATCTCGTGCCCGATCCGGGCGGTGCCGCGTTCTACGGACCGAAGATCTCTGTGCAGGCAAAAGATGCACTCGGGCGCACCTGGCAGATGTCGACCATTCAGCTCGATTTCAACCTCCCCGAACGGTTCGAGCTCGAATACACCGCGTCGGGTGGCACCAAGGAACGCCCGGTGATGATTCACCGAGCACTGTTCGGGTCCATCGAGCGCTTCTTCGGCGTACTCACCGAGCACTACGCAGGTGCGTTCCCGGCGTGGCTCGCGCCGGTGCAGGTCGTCGGTATCCCGGTGGCCGAGGTGCACCAGGATCACCTGTTCGCGGTGGTGAACGAATTGAAGAAGCGCGGCGTGCGCGCAGAGGTGGACGCCAGCGACGACCGGATGCAGAAGAAGATCTTCAATCAGACCGCACAGAAGATCCCCTTCATGCTTCTCGCCGGTGAGCGTGATGTCGAAGCGGGAGCGGTGAGCTTCCGCTTCCGGGACGGCACACAGGTCAACGGTGTTCCGGTTGCACAGGCAGTCGCCACGATCACCGACTGGATCTCGCAGCGCAACAACGCGTCACCGACCGCCGACCTCGTGCAGACCAGTGGAGTGAGCTGACATGCCCGATCATGACGAATCGATCGTCGCCACCGGTGCGGGTGAGCCCGATCGGCTGCAACGACTGTGGACACCGCACCGGATGTCCTACATCGCCGAGGCCCCGCAGACCTCGACGAAGTCGAGTGAGCCGTTCTCCGACATTCCCAAGATGAGCGACGAGGACGGTCTGGTCGTCGCACGGGGCGAATCGGTCTACGCGGTGCTCAACCTGTACCCGTACAACCCCGGCCACGCGATGATCGTGCCGTACCGCCGGGTAGCGGCACTCGAAGACCTCACCCCTGCCGAGAGCGCCGAGTTGATGGCGTTCACGCAGCAGATGATCCGGGTCATCAAGCGGGTGTCCAGCCCGCACGGCTTCAACGTGGGGCTCAACCTCGGTGCGGCAGCCGGCGGCTCGTTGGCCGAGCACCTACACCAGCACATCGTGCCGCGGTGGGGCGGCGACGCGAACTTCATCACCGTGATCGGTGGCGCGAAGGTCATGCCACAGTTGCTTCGCGACACACGGGCCCTGCTCGCGTCGGCCTGGAACGAATGAAACACCCGCGAGAGGAGCACTCGCCGTGCTGAGCATTTTCGGCCGTGCGCCGGTTTCGAAGGTGACGGCACCGCTCGGCCGCGCTCTCAACAGCACCGGACTGACCCCGGACTCGGTGACGATCATCGGCACCGTCGTCACCGTCACCGCGGCAGTGACGATGTTCCCCGCCGGCTACCTGTGGTGGGGTTCGATCGTCATCACCCTGTTCGTGCTCTTCGACATGCTCGACGGTGCGATGGCACGGGCGCGGGGTGGCGGCACCAAGTACGGTGCCGTTCTCGACGCGACATGCGATCGCGTGGCCGACGGCGCAATCTTCGGTGGCCTGGCCTGGTGGGCGGTGTATTCCGAGCAGAACAAGCTGCTGCTGGTAGCCACCCTGATCTGCCTGGTCACCTCGCAGGTGATCTCCTACGCCAAGGCGCGCGCAGAGGCCAGTGGTCTCTCGGCCGATGGCGGTTGGATCGAACGCCCGGACCGCCTCGTCATCGTGCTCGTCGGAGCCGGATTCACCGGCGTGGGCCGACACTTCGGCATTCCGTGGCTGGACAGCCTGATCTACCCCGCGATGTGGGTGCTCGCCGCGCTGAGCATCGTGACGGTCTTCCAACGGGTACTGGCAGTCCGCGGATCCGCGGGCGCACGCGACATCATCGCGCCGTCGTCGGCCACGGCCTCCGACGACGGAGATGTGGCACCGTCGTGAACCTCTCCGAGAGGGCCAGCGACCTCGGATACGCAGCCGGGTGGCGACTGGTGCGGTCACTGCCCGAGGGCGTGGCGCGAGAACTCTTCGATCGAGGTGCCGACTTCGCGTCGGGGCGACATGGTGGCCCGGATCAGTTGCGGCGCAATCTTGCTCGCGTACTCGCCACGACTCCCGGTCAGGTTCCCGACGAGTTGATTCGAGACAGTGTCCGCTCGTACGCCCGCTACTGGCGCGAGGCGTTCCGGCTACCGTCGATGGATCTGGCCGCGCAGGCAGCAGTCGTCGATCGGTGCGTGAACGGCAAGGAACATCTGGAGAGTGCACTCGCGGCCGGCAAAGGAGTGGTGCTGGCACTGCCGCACAGCGGCAACTGGGATATGGCCGGAATGTGGCTGGTGCGCACCCACGGTGGGCTCTCGACCGTTGCCGAGCGCCTGAAGCCCGAATCTCTGTACCAGCGATTCGTCGCCTATCGGGAGAGCCTGGGCTTCGAGATCTTCCCGCTCAGCGGTGGTGAACAACCGCCCCTTCTCGCACTGTCGGAAAGGCTGCGCAAGAACAAGGTGGTCTGCCTGCTCGGCGAGCGAGACCTCGCCAAGCACGGGGTGCCCGTCACGTTCTTCGGTGAACCGACCCGGATGCCCGCCGGTGCCGCGAAGCTTGCGATCGACACCGGCGCGACGTTGCTGCCGGTGCACGGCTACTTCGATGGCGACGGCTGGGGTTTCGACATCTCGCCCGCAGTGGATGTCTCGGCAGGCGTGGGGCCCGCCACCCAGACGTTGGCCGATCACTTCGCTGCCGGAATCCGGGCACACCCGGCGGACTGGCACATGCTTCAGCCGCTGTGGATGAGCGACTGGTCGGCCGAACGGCGAGCCCGAATCGAGGGCACGTGAAGATCGGCATGGTCTGCCCCTACTCGTTCGACGTTCCCGGCGGCGTACAGGCCCATGTTCAGCAGTTGGCCGAGGTGTTCATCGAACGTGGACACCGCGTGAGCGTCCTCGCACCGGCATCGGACGACGTCGAACTGCCGGAGTTCGTGGTCTCGGCAGGTGAGGCACTCGCCATCCCGTACAACGGATCGGTCGCTCGTCTGCGATTCGGGCCGGTGACCTACTCCCGAATCCGAAAGTGGATCTCGGACAACGATTTCGACGTCTTGCACATTCACGAACCGAACGCGCCGAGTCTGTCGATGCTTGCGCTCAAAGCGGCGGACGGTCCGATCGTGGCGACCTTCCACACCTCCACCACGAAGTCATTGGTGCTCAGTACCTTTCAAGGCGTTCTCAGGCCCTACCACGAGAAGATCAGCGGACGGATCGCCGTCTCGGAACTCGCCCGACGCTGGCAGGTCGAGGCCCTCGGCTCCGACGCGGTCGAGATTCCCAACGGTGTCGATGTGCCGGCGTTCGCCGATGCCGCGCTGCTCGAAGGCTACCCGCGTCCCGGTCGTACAGTGCTTTTCCTCGGCCGATTCGACGAACCGCGGAAGGGAATGGCCGTCCTGCTCGCCGCCCTACCCACACTGGTCCGATCGCATCCCGACATCGAGATTCTCATCGTCGGTCGCGGCGACGAGGACAAGCTCCGGAAAGAGGCGGGGGAGCTGGCGTCACACCTGAGGTTCCTCGGTCAGGTGGACGACGCCACGAAAGCCTCGGCAATGCGCAGCGTCGATGTCTATTGTGCGCCCAACCTCGGTGGTGAGAGCTTCGGTATCGTGCTCGTCGAAGCCATGGCCGCCGGAACGCCGGTGGTGGCAAGCGAACTGGACGCTTTCCGTCGAGTCCTGCGCGACGGCACCTGCGGACTGCTGGTTCCGATCGACGATGCCGCCGCCCTCGCGGCGGCAGTGAGCTCGATTCTGTCCGACGACGCTGTCAGAGGTCCACTGATCGACGCTGCGTCGGCGGCTGTCTCCGCCTACGACTGGCCGGTGGTCGCCGAGCAGATTCTCCGGGTGTACGACACCGTCACCATCGGCGGCCAGAAAGTTCGAGCGGCGACCTGATGACTCTTTCCGCTCTCACCATCCTGGTACTCGGACTGATCGCAGTCCTGATACTCGTGGTCGGTCTCTGGGCCTACGGAACCGCCAACCGGCTCGATCGCTTGCACGTACGGACCGATCTTGCCTGGCAGGCGCTGGACGCTGCGCTCGCCCGCCGTGCCGTCGTCGCCCGGGCCGTGTCCGCTGCCACGCGAGACTCGGCACCGTCGAGCAGGGAACTCGCCGCATTGGCGGATCGAGCCGAGCGCGCCGATCGGTCGCAGCGGGAGGATGCAGAGAACGCCGTGTCGATGTCCTTGGCCGTCGTGGAACCGAACGATCTGCCTCCGCAGTTGGTCGCCGAACTGGCCGATGCCGAGGCTCGGGTGCTGATCGCGCGACGGTTCCACAACGATGCCGTTCGCGACACCCTGGCGCTCCGTGAACGACGTCCGGTTCGGTGGCTGCATCTCGGCGGCACGGCCGCCCTGCCGTCGTACTTCGAGATTGCCGAGCGTTCTGCCGCTGCGACCTTCGGTGCCGAGAATCGGGCAACGCCGCGGACCTCGGCGCGGGTGGTGCTGCTGGACGAGCGGGGCCGGGTGCTGCTGTTGCGCGGGCACGACCCGACGGCTCCCGACACGTTCTTCTGGTTCACGATCGGTGGAGCCGTGGAGAAGGGCGAGTCGCTGCGCGATGCCGCCGTCCGAGAGGTCCGCGAGGAAACTGGTCTGGACGTTGCTGCGGCCGATCTGCGAGGTCCGCTGTGGCGCCGGGTCGCCACCTTCCCTTTCAACGGAACTCTGATCAGATCGGAGGAATTGTTCTTTGCGTACCGAACTCAGGAGTTCGAGCCGCACAGCGCCGGATTCACCGACTTGGAGCGTCGGATCGTGACGGGGCACCGGTGGTGCATGGAATCGGACATCCGTGGTTTCGGTGCAGTCGGCGAGAATGTCTATCCGCAGGATCTCGCCGAGTTGCTCGACGAGGTCAACGTGGCGCTCGCCCGCCGCGGAGATCCGGACGTGCGCGCGATCCGCTGACAATCTGGACCTCGTCGAGCAGGCCAGCAATCGTCAAGTGGTTATGGGAATCGGCGCAGCGGAAGCCTAGTGTTCTGGGCGCGACTTCGCGCCGCAGCCCTCGAGCATTCGTGGGAACGGCGGTGCGCACTCGCGCCAATCAGCCCGGAGCGCTGCGACAGCGTCGAAGAACACAGGAGTTTCGCTTGAGTACCCCACACGCATCCACCACGCCCGCCGCATCGGCCGAAGGCGGGGCGAGCGAGAACGGAGTCGGCACCGCGCGGGTCAAGCGAGGAATGGCCGAGATGCTCAAGGGTGGCGTCATCATGGATGTGGTCACCGCAGACCAGGCCAAGATCGCCGAGGACGCCGGAGCGGTGGCAGTGATGGCCCTCGAGCGCGTTCCCGCCGACATTCGCGCCCAGGGTGGAGTGTCGCGGATGAGCGATCCCGACATGATCGACAGCATCATCTCCTCGGTCAGCATCCCGGTGATGGCGAAGGCGCGCATCGGACATTTCGTCGAAGCGCAGATCCTGCAGAGCCTGGGCGTCGACTACATCGACGAGTCCGAGGTTCTCACTCCGGCCGACTACGCCAATCACATCGACAAGTGGAACTTCACCGTTCCTTTCGTCTGCGGTGCCACCAACCTCGGTGAGGCCCTTCGCCGAATCACCGAGGGCGCAGCCATGATTCGCTCCAAAGGCGAGGCCGGAACCGGTGACGTCTCCAACGCGACGACGCACATGCGCAAGATTCGCGACGAGATCCGCCGACTCACCTCGCTTCCCGAGGACGAGCTGTACGTGGCTGCGAAAGAACTGCAGGCCCCGTACGACCTCGTCGTCGAGATCGCCCGCGCAGGCAAGCTGCCCGTCACACTGTTCACCGCCGGTGGAATCGCCACTCCGGCCGACGCGGCGATGATGATGCAACTCGGTGCCGAGGGAGTCTTCGTCGGATCGGGAATCTTCAAGTCCGGCAACCCCAAGGAACGCGCCGAGGCGATCGTCAAGGCGACCACGTTCTTCGACGACCCGGATGTGCTGGCGAAGGTCTCGCGTGGCCTCGGCGAGGCAATGGTCGGCATCAACGTCGACGACCTCCCCGTCGGGCACCGGCTCGCCGAGCGCGGCTGGTGACTCCAACCCGCTAGCGGCGTTCGAGTGCCGGGCGGTCCGGATGGTCCCATCGGACCACGAAGTCCGTCCGCCCGGCCGAGGGGTCGAGGCTGTCGTAGTACTCGACCAGTGGGGCGCAGGTCCACTGGTCGGCCGGGTCTGTTCGTCGACGCAACGCGCCTTCGGACAGGCGCAGCTGCACCGACACGTCGACGTCCAGGCCCCGTCCGAGCAGCATCGGTCCGGCGATCAGGACGATCTGATTCGGTGCGGCGTCCACGCTGCGTGCGCGGGCGGAACGATCGGTCGACTCGTTCCACAGACGGGGGAGAAAGTGACCTCGGCCACCGGGTCGCATCGGAGCGATGACCTCCCTGGCCACGGCGTCGTAGTCGAACCACAGTGTGCGATAGCTCAATTCGTCGGTGCGTGAGTACTCGAATCGAATCGACGCAGGCCGGACGTAGTCGTGCAGGTCGACCACCGCCGCCGGACGCCCGTTCGAGCGAGCGTGTTCGGCTGTGCGCGTGGCGAACTCGACCGGCCGTGCGGCATCGGCACCATCGACCAGGACGATCGTTCGGGCACCGGCCGGGCAGGAGTCGACGATCGACTCGACGAGGAGATCGGGAAAGATCGGCACCGGTTGACCCACACCGACCATCTTGCCTGGTCGGTCCATTGTTAGCCTGGGCCCCTCAGGAAAGGTGGGCACAAGCCATGGCCAGCATCGAGGACATTCTCGAATTGGAGCGGATCGAGAACGACATCTATCGGGGACGGACCTTCCCGAGTCGACTACCCCGGACGTTCGGCGGCCAGGTCGCGGGCCAGGCGCTCGTTGCAGCGGTGCGCACGGTGGCCCCCGAGTTTCGCGTGCATTCTCTGCACGGCTACTTCCTGCGGCCCGGCAACCCCAACGAACCGGCCGTCTTCATGGTCGATCGGATCCGCGACGGACGGTCCTTCTGCACGCGCCGCGTGACCGGAATCCAGGACGGCAAAGCAATATTCACGATGTCCGCCTCGTTCCACGGGGACGACGACGGTATTTCACATCAGGACGTGATGCCCGACGTCGTGCAACCCGAGAGTCTGCCCGACCCCACCACCCTCGCCGAGTACGACCACTCGTACTACAAGGAGTGGTCCGAGTGGGACATCCGGCTCGTCCCCGGCGACCAGACCGTCAAGCATCCCAGTTTCGCAGCGCAGCAACGTGTTTGGTTCCGTTATCGAGACACGCTGCCCGACGATCAGGTATTCCACGTGTGTGCATTGGCGTACATGAGCGATATGACGCTGTTGGGATCGGCCAAGGTTCCCCACCCGGAGGCCGTGACACAGACCGCCTCGCTCGATCACGCGCTGTGGTTCCTTCGGCCGTTTCGGGCGGACGAATGGTTGCTCTACGACCAGACGTCGCCATCGGCCGATTTCGGGCGGGCCCTGACACAGGGACGGATCTTCGACACCTCCGGCCGTATGGTTGCCGCGGTGGTGCAGGAGGGGCTCATGCGTTTCGAGCGAAATCCCGAGAGCGCCAACATCGATCCCTTCGGACTGAAGTGAGCGCTCCGACCATCGGAGTTCTGGCACTGCAAGGCGACGTTCGCGAGCATCTGGTGGCGCTCGAGTCGAGCGGAGCGCACGGCGTCACGGTGCGGCGTCCCGCCGAACTCACGCAGGTCGACGGGCTGATCATCCCCGGTGGGGAATCCACGACCATGAGCAACTTGCTCGGGGTGTTCGACCTGCTCGACCCGTTGCGGGCCCGGTTGGTCGAGGGCATGCCCGCGTACGGATCCTGCGCGGGCATGATTCTGCTGGCGTCCGAGATTCTCGACACCAGGCCCGACGCGCGGCATCTCGACTCCCTCGATATCACTGTGCGGCGCAATGCTTTCGGACGTCAGGTCGACTCGTTCGAGACCGATCTCGACGTCATCGACATCGAGGGTGGGCCGGTGCGAGCAGTCTTCATCCGGGCGCCCTGGGTCGAGCGGGTCGGCGAGCACGTCGAGGTGCTGGCCGCCGTGCCCCACGGACCGGCCGCCGGACGGGTGGTGGCCGTCCGGCAGAACCACGTGTTGGCCACCAGCTTCCATCCCGAGGTCACCGGAGACGATCGAGTGCACCGACTCTTCGTCGACATGGTGCGCCGCCGCTAGGACCCGACGGACCAGGTCGGTCCCGAGCGCCTACCGGGCGAGTAAAGTCGACAACACTGATTTCGAGCAGGAAGGGGCGCTATCGCATGAGCGGCCACTCAAAATGGGCCACCACCAAGCACAAGAAGGCGGTGATCGACGCCCGGCGCGGCAAGTCTTTCGCCAAACTCATCAAGAACATCGAGGTGGCGGCTCGCACGGGTGGAGGTGACCCCACGGGCAACCCGACTCTCTTCGACGCCATTCAGAAGGCGAAGAAGACGTCGGTTCCCAACGACAACATCGAACGTGCGCGCAAGCGAGGAGCGGGCGAGGAAGCCGGCGGTGCCGACTGGCAGACCATCATGTACGAGGGCTACGGCCCCAACGGTGTGGCCATCCTCATCGAGTGCCTCACCGACAACCGCAACCGTGCCGCAGGCGAGGTGCGCGTGGCGATGACTCGCAACGGTGGAAACATGGCCGACCCCGGCTCGGTGTCGTACCTGTTCTCGCGCAAGGGCGTGGTGACCCTCGAAAAGAACGGTCAGAGCGAGGACGACGTGCTGATGGCCGTTCTCGAGGCCGGTGCCGAGGAAGTCAACGACAACGGTGACACCTTCGAGGTCGTCAGTGAGCCGACCGACCTCGTCGCGGTGCGGTCCGCGTTGCAGGAAGCCGGTATCGACTACGACTCTGCCGAGGCGAGCTTCCAGGCCTCGGTCAACGTTCCTGTGGACGCGGAGGGTGCGCGCAAGGTCTTCAAGCTCATCGACGCGCTCGAGGACAGTGACGATGTGCAGAACGTGTGGTCCAACGTCGACTTGTCCGATGAGGTCATGGCCGAGTTGAACGAAGAGGACTGACCGGCCCCGATGTCATCGAGGCACCATCGGACGGGTGTCGTAGCCCTGATCCGTCGGTACGCTCCGCTACGCTATCGAACAACAGTTCGTAAGCGGAAGGTGTGGTGGCGTGCGGGTGATGGGTGTCGACCCCGGTCTCACCAGGTGTGGGCTCAGTTTGATCGAGGGCGGGGTGGGCCGAACGGTGGTTGCGCTCGACGTCGACGTGGTGCGCACTCCCGCGGATATGGATTTGGCGCAGCGGCTGCTGCGGATCTCCGAGGCCGCGGAGTACTGGCTCGATACGCACACACCGTCGGTGGTGGCGATCGAGCGAGTGTTCGCGCAACACAACGTGCGTACGGCGATGGGTACCGCTCAGGCCGGTGGTGTCATCGCGTTGGCCGCAGCCCGGCGCGGCATCGACGTCTGTTTTCACACCCCCAGTGAGGTCAAAGCTGCGGTGACCGGCAACGGATCGGCCGACAAGGCTCAGGTCACGGCCATGGTCATGCGCATTCTCGGTCTGCAGACGGCTCCCACCCCCGCGGATGCAGCCGACGCTCTCGCCCTCGGAATCTGTCATTGCTGGCGAGCTCCGATGATTGCGCGGATGGCGAAGGCGGAAGCGATGGCAGCAGAACAGAAACGGAAGTACGACGCGCGTCTGGCCGAGGAGCGCAAGGCCCGCGCGGCAGTCACACGCAAGGTCGAGAAGTTGGCGAAGAAAGGGGCTGGCGCGCGATGATCGCATCGATCAGGGGCTCGGTGATCGACATCGCGCTCGACCACGCCGTGCTCGAGGCTGCAGGTGTCGGGTATCGAATCAGCGCCACGCCCGCAACACTGGCCACTCTGCACCGGGGAAGTGAATCGACCCTGTTGACCACGATGATCGTCCGCGAGGACTCTCAGACGCTCTACGGCTTTCCGGACACGGAGTCCCGCGAGCTGTTCGAGCTGCTCCTGACCGTGTCCGGCGTCGGTCCACGAATCGCGATGGCCACGCTCGCCGTACACGAGCCCGATGCCCTGCGAACAGCTCTGGCCGACAGCGATATCGGGGCGTTGACCAGAGTGCCCGGTATCGGGAAGCGCGGCGCAGAGCGGATGGTCGTCGAACTTCGCGACAAGGTCGACGCAGTCGTCGGCCGCACCGGCAGCTCGGTCGTGCCCGGCTCCGGGGCCGGTAACTCCATGCGTGATCAGATCGTCGAGGCGTTGATCGGGCTCGGATTCCCGGCCAAGCAGGCCGAGGAAGCCACCGATGCGGTGTTGGCCCAGCAACCCGAGGCCACCACCTCGACGGCATTGAGATCGGCGCTCGCGTACCTCGGAAAGTCCAGGTAGGTCGACGTGACCGAGGACGACCAGTTCGCCGACTCGCAGTTGGGTGCGGACGCGATGTCCGACGATCTGGATGTCGAGACGAGTCTGCGTCCGAGGAATCTCACCGACTTCATCGGGCAACCCCGAGTGCGTGAGCAGCTTCAACTCGTACTGTCCGGCGCCAAGATGCGCGGCGGTACTCCCGATCACATCCTGATGTCCGGGCCGCCGGGGCTCGGGAAGACCAGCATGGCGATGATCATCGCAGCCGAACTCGGAACCTCGCTGAGGCTCACGTCCGGTCCGGCGCTCGAGCGCGCGGGCGACCTGGCCGCAATGCTGAGCAATCTCGTCGAAGGCGACGTGCTGTTCATCGACGAGATCCATCGCATCGCCCGACCGGCCGAGGAAATGCTCTACCTGGCGATGGAGGATTTTCGAGTCGACGTCATCGTCGGCAAAGGGCCAGGAGCGACGTCGATACCGCTCGAGGTCGCACCGTTCACTCTCGTCGGTGCCACTACGAGATCAGGTGCGCTGACCGGACCGCTGCGCGATCGCTTCGGCTTCGTGGCGCACATGGACTTCTACGAGCCGAGCGAACTCGAACGCATTCTCATGCGATCGGCAGGCATTCTCGGCGTGCCGATCGATCGGGACGGGTGCGCGGAGATCGCCGGGCGCTCACGCGGCACCCCGCGTATCGCAAACCGATTGCTTCGGCGAGTTCGTGACTATGCGGACGTGCGAGGAGACGGCAGCGTCACCCAGAGCATCGCCAAGGCCGCACTGGTGGTCTACGACGTCGACAAACTCGGACTCGACCGCCTGGACCGCGCCGTGCTGAGCGCGCTCATCCGCAGCTTCGGCGGGGGACCGGTCGGAGTGTCGACGCTGGCGGTGGCCGTCGGTGAGGAAGCATCGACGGTCGAGGAGGTCTGCGAGCCCTTCCTGGTCCGAGCGGGAATGGTCGCGCGTACACCGCGAGGACGCGTTGCGACCGCGGCAGCATGGCAACACCTGGGATTGACCCCGCCTGCGGACCTCGCAGTAGGGGGAATTTCTGTCCGATCTGCGGAGATTCAGCAGGGATTATTCGAGTGAATCGGGTATAAGAGGACACGAACGGACCGGGCCGGTTCCCGGTGATGGCACACTGGGTAGCTGCGAGGCTCGCACCGGCGACATCGCGCACGAGACAATGACGACTTTCGACCCGAACTTCGAGGACTGACCTTCCGATGGATTTGCTGTTTCCGCTGCTGATCGTGGCCCTTCTGGTACCGCTGTTTCTCAATGCGCGTCGACAGAAAAAGGTGCTGGCCAAGACCACCGAAATGCAGGAGTCGCTGAAGGTCGGCGACGAGATCGTCACCACGGCCGGTCTCTACGCCCGCATCGTCCTGGTCGAGGACGACACCATCGACCTGGAGATCGCCGACGGCATCATCACCACCTGGTCGCGGGCAGTCGTGCGCGAGGTACTGCCCGACGGCTCGGAGTTCGACGACACCGACTTCGAGACGGACACCGCGAACCTCGAGACCAACGCCAGTTCGGGACCGTCGCTGAACAAGACCGATGTCGGCGGGCCCGACGAGACCGTCGAACAGACGTCGAAGCGGCTCGAAAAAGAGTGAGCATCCGTTGATTCGAACCGCTGTCGGACAGAATCCGGCAGCGGTTTCGTCTGCGGTGACACAGATGGTGCACAATCGCACCGCTTGCCGCTGACAATCCGAGTCGACGCGAGCCCTGTAGGAACCGATACTTTCCACCGCCCAGAGGAGAATCACACACCGTGGCACCTTCCAGCGGACCGGTGCGTCCCGCCCGCTATCTCGCCGTTTTCGCGGTGTTGATCGCAGCGGTGTACGCCCTGGTCTTCTTCACCGGAGACAAAGAACCCTCGCCGAAGTTGGGAATCGACCTTCAGGGCGGCACGCGCGTGACCCTCACCGCGCGAACCCCCGATGGCAATGCGCCGACGCAGGACAGCCTGAGGCAGGCCCAGCAGATCATCCAGACCCGCGTCGACGGTCTCGGTGTTTCCAACTCCGAGGTGGTCATCGACGGCGAGAACCTCGTCATCACGGTGCCCGGTGACGACAGCTCCCAGGCGCGCACCCTCGGCCAGACCGCGCGACTGTTCATCCGACCGGTACTGGGATCGGTCGCTCCCTCGGCAGGCCAAGAGACGAACCCGGGCCAGACGTCCACCGATCCGTCCCCTTCCACCGATCCGACCGCTCCGGCCGCGTCCACCGATCCGGCGGCACCCACAGCTCCCGCGGATGCTCCCCAGAATCGAGTGTTCCCCGCCCAGGATCCGTCGACGGTCGATCCGACGCCCTCGACCGATGCACCGGCCACCGAGGCACCCGCAACCGGTGCACCCGCCACCGGTGCACCCGCCAGCGATCCGGCCAACGATGCGTCGTTGTCCGACGCGGATCGCGCAGCGCAGGAGATCGCCGACGCTAAGGCACTGCGACAGAGCGAAGACCCGCAGATCCAGCAGCTGGCCATGCAGTCCCTCGACTGCAATGCAGCCGACCCACTCGCCGGCAACGATGATCCGGCGCTTCCTCTCGTTGCCTGCTCGACCGACGGGACGGCCGTCTACCTGCTCGGCCCCACGATCATCGACGGGCAGCAGATTGCCGATGCGACCTCAGGTTTCGACAGCCAGCAAGCCCAGTTCCAGGTCAGCCTGACCTTCGACTCGGAAGCTTCGAACACCTGGGCACAGTTCACCGCCGCGAATCTGCAGAAGCAGGCCGCATTCGTGCTGGACTCGAAGGTGATCAGCGCGCCGGTGATTCAGGGCGTGACGCCCGCCGGTAGCGCCACCTCCATCACCGGAAACTTCAACGCCCAGACCGCCTCGGAGTTGGCCAACACACTGAAATACGGCTCGCTGCCGCTGTCGTTCGTGTCCTCCGAAGCCGAGACAGTGTCGGCGACGCTGGGATTGGCCTCGCTCGAAGCGGGTCTGATCGCCGGAGCCATCGGACTGCTGCTCGTGTTGGTCTACTGCCTGCTCTACTACCGCGCCCTCGGCTTGCTGACCGCTCTGTCGTTGATGCTGGCAGGTCTGGTCGTCTACGGGATCATCATCCTGCTGGGCAGATGGATCAGTTTCACCCTCGACCTCGCCGGCATCGCCGGATTGATCATCGGTATCGGTATGACCGCCGACTCGTTCGTGGTGTTCTTCGAACGCATCAAGGACGAGATCCGTGAGGGTCGCAGCTTCCGGTCCGCGGTACCCCGTGGTTGGGCGCGGGCGCGAAAGACGATCCTGTCGGGCAACGCCGTCAGCTTCATCGCCGCAGCCGTGCTGTACGTGCTGGCCGTAGGGCAGGTCCGCGGCTTCGCCTTCACCCTCGGACTGACGACGATCCTCGACATCGTCGTCGTGGTCCTGGTGACGTGGCCGCTGGTGTTCATGGCGTCGAAGTCGAAGTTCTGGTCCAAGCCGTCGGTGAACGGTCTCGGTGCCGTCCAGCAGATCGCGCTCGAACGCAAGCGCGCCGCCAACAAGGCGCTCGCCGTCAAGACCGGCACCACGCCGTCGAAGGAGGCATGACATGTCGGATACGAGCACGTCGACCCCGTCGCCCCTCGACGATTCGGGTGTCGATCAGTCGACCCAGCCCAAGCACAGTTGGTTGTCCAGGCTGTACACCGGTACCGGTGCCTTCGACATCGTCGGTCGTCGCCGGTTCTACTACATCCTCACCGGTGTCATCGTGCTGGTGTGCCTGCTGAGTTTCCTCGTGCGCGGCTTCACCCTCGGTATCGACTTCGAGGGCGGAACCCGCATCGCGCTGCCCGCCGCCGACAACATCTCCACCGAGCGGGTCGAGGCCGTCTTCAACGACACGCTCGGGACGGATCCGGTGTCGGTACAGACCGTCGGCTCGGGGGCGGCAGCGACGGTGCAGATTCGCTCCGAAGCTCTCGACCCCAGTGAAGTGGACAGTTTGCGGCAGGCGTTGTTCCAGGCTTTTCAGCCACAGGACAACAGCGGCACCGCAACGCCCAATGCCATCAGCGTGTCCGATGTCAGTGAGACCTGGGGGAGCCAGATCACCCAGAAGGCGCTGATCGCCCTGGCGGTGTTCTTGGTCATCGTCAGCATCTACATCGCGATCCGATACGAGCGAGACATGGCATTCGCTGCCCTGGCTGCTCTCGGTTTCGACTTGGTCGTCACCGCGGGCGTCTACTCGCTCGTCGGATTCGAAGTGACTCCGGCGACGGTCATCGGCTTGCTGACGATTCTCGGCTTCTCGCTGTACGACTCGGTGGTGGTGTTCGACAAGGTCGAGGAGAACACGCGCGGCATCCTGAATCTGCATCGAAAGACGTTCGCGGAGCAGGCCAACCTCGCGGTCAACCAGACTCTGATGCGCTCGATCAACACGACGGTGATCGGTGTGCTTCCGGTGCTCGCGCTCATGGTCATCGCCGTGTGGCTCCTCGGGGTCGGCACACTGAAAGACCTGGCGCTGGTACAGCTCGTCGGCATGATCGTCGGTGCATATTCGTCGATCTTCTTCGCCACCCCGCTGCTGGTGACACTCAAGGAGAAGTGGGGGCCGGTCGCCGCGCACACTCGGAAGGTGCACTCCAAGCGAGCGGAGGCCGCTGCTCGCGCAGCCGGACTCGCGCCGGAGCCGGTGGCCGTCGGAGTGTCGACCACCAAGGGGTCGACCCCGCAGCCGGGAAACCGACCTACCGGAAAGCGAAACAAGAAGCGACGGTAGACAGCCATTCTCGACTGGGACGGAGCGTGCACGTGAAACGCAGGTGGAGCGCAGCACTGGTGGCAGCCAGCGCTGCGGCAGTGTCCATCACCGCGTGTTCGCCGGCCGGGGACAAAGTGCCCTCGATCGGCTATTCGTTCGACAATGTCGTCGATACGTACAACGCGCGAACCGTCGACGGCGCGTCCTCGGGGGCCAGACAGGCGTTCACCCGAGTGCAGGTGGGCTTCAACTACCTCGGTCCCGAGGGAGGTGCGCTCTCGGACAACGACATCGGCACCGAGACTGTCGTACCCGGGGACACGTTGACCGTGCAGTACTCCATTGCCCCGGCCGCGACCTACTCCGACGGTGCCCCGATGGCCTGCGACGACCTGGTCCTTGCCTGGGCGGCGAACAGCGGCCGATTCGCCACCGATCGCCCCATGTTCGACGCGGCATCGACGGCGGGTTACTCGGACATCGACCGGATCGACTGCGTCCCCGGTGGCAAGGAAGCCACGGTCGTGTTCGCTCCGGGGCGCAACTATCAGAACTGGCGCGCGCTGTTCGGTGCCACCGATCTACTGCCCGCACACGTCGCCGCTCGGGCTGCCGGAGTGCCGAACGTCGTGGATCCGATCCTGGCCGACGACACGGATGTCGTGAGTCGGATCGCCGACTTCTGGAACACCGGGTGGACCCTGACGCCGGGCTCGATCGACACCTCGTTGCTGCCCTCGGCCGGGCCGTATCGAGTCGAGTCGTACACCGAGGAGGGCGGTCTCGTTCTCGTCGCCAACGATGCCTGGTGGGGAATTCCGCCGGAGACCGAGCAGGTCGTCGTCTGGCCCCGGGGCACCGACGCCGCGGCGAAGGTGGCGGACGGGTCCCTGGACGTGATCGATCAGGGCACCGGTGCCTTCGACGCCGTCGGTGAGACCGAGGGATTCGCCACCACCTCGCAGCCGTCACGAGGCGTCGAACAGTTGACCTTCGCCACGACGGGGGCGCTGGCCGAGGCGAGCGCGCGCCGGGCGGTGGCCGCGTGCATCCCGAGATCTGATCTGTTCGACACCCTGGGACACCCCGGCTCGCAGGCAGCGAGTGCCGGTCTCGGTTCGGGCGTTGTCGATGCCCGGCTCGTCGAGCCCGACACGCTGCAGTATCCATCGGTGGCAACGGTGATCGGTGATCGCTATCAGCGCTCGAATCTGGATCAGGCGAGCAAGGAACTCGCCGCTGCAGGCGAGAGTGCCCTGACCGTCCGGGTCGGGTACCGGGCCCCGGACGCGCGCCGCGCCCAGGAGGTGAGCCGGATGGCCACCGACTGCGCGGCTGCGGGCATTACGATCCAGGACGCGAGCTCGACCGAGTTCACCCCGTCTGCTCTCCGCGACGGCGAGGTCGACGCGGTTCTCGGCAACACCGGTTCGCTACCGGGACCCTCGGGTTCGGCTTCCGGAGTACTCGCACGATATTCGCTGCGGACGGGGATAGGCCTGAACTTCGGTGGTTACAGCAACGGCAGGATCGACGCCATCGTCGATCAATTGGCCGTGACCGACGATCCGGAGCGGATACTGGCCCTCGCCACCGAGGGCGAGAACATTCTGTGGAACGACATGCCGTCGCTACCGCTGTACAACGAGCCGCGGACCACCGTCATCAGTGACGGAATGCAGGACGTGGTGGCCAACCCGACGGCAGCAGGTGCCGGATGGAACATGGATCGGTGGGTTCTTCTTCGATGAACGAAACAGCAGACGGATCGGGCGCAGCCGCTGCGGTAGCTCGGCTGACGCGGTGGGTGGAGGACTTTCCCGTTCCCGGTGTGCGTTTCGGTGATCTGACGCCGGTGTTCGCCGATGGCCCTGCGCTGCGCACGGTGGTGTCGGAACTGGCACGGGGATTCGGCGATGTCGATCTGGTGGCGGGCATCGATGCACGCGGGTTTCTGCTGGGTGCAGGCGTGGCTCTCGAACTCGGCTGCGGGGTGCTCGCGGTGCGCAAGGCCGGAAAATTGCCGCCTCCGGTGCACACTCGGGCCTACGATCTCGAATACGGCACCGCCGAGTTGCAGATCCCGACGGCGATCGACGTCGCCGGACGTCGGGTGTTGGTGGTGGACGATGTGCTGGCCACCGGCGGTACCGTCGACGCGACAGCACGGCTGTTGGCCGATCAAGGCGCGGTGATAGTCGGCGCGTCCGTCGTTCTCGAGATCGGAGCCCTGAACGGACGCGACAGGTGCAGCGGCTACCCGCTCGACTGCCTGGTTCGTGTATGAGGACTAAAGTCTGTATGTAGTGCGATCACCGGATACGTCCGGCGACAGTGTGGAACATGTGGCAGGAGGTGATGAGAGTGACCCGTTACATCGATCAGCCCTTGCCTGATGGGTCTGCCGTCCCCGAGCGGTCGGACACCGCCGAGCGGACCGAGGACGTGGCAACGGCAGCCGATGAGGCCGTGACCACGTCCGGGACCGAGTCGGCAGTGGGGTCCGCGGATGCGCGCCCGTCCGCCGCAGCCCCACGGGTGCCGAACGACGCCCAGGCTCCGTCCGGGACGCGTAGTTCGCCGCCGGTGCCGACGTCGGCTTCGCGACGGGTGCGTGCACGTCTGGCGCGTCGCATCACCGCCGGCCGCAGCGCAGCGGTCAAGCCGGTGCTCGAGCCGCTGGTCAGCCTGCATCGTGAGCTGTACCCCAAAGCCGATCTCGCGCTGCTGCAGCGCGCATACGACGTCGCCGACGAGCTGCATGCATCGCAGATGCGTAAATCCGGCGATCCGTACATCACCCATCCGCTTGCCGTGGCGAACATTTTGGCGGAGCTGGGAATGGACACCACCACCCTGGTGGCGGCGCTGCTGCACGACACCGTCGAGGACACGGGTTATTCGCTTGCCACGTTGACCGAAGAATTCGGCGACGAGGTGTCCCATCTGGTCGACGGCGTGACCAAACTGGACAAGGTCGTGCTGGGGACCGCGGCCGAGGGCGAGACCATCCGCAAGATGATCATCGCGATGGCGCGGGATCCCCGAGTGCTGGTCATCAAGGTCGCGGACCGACTGCACAACATGCGTACCATGCGTTTTCTGCCACCGGAGAAGCAGGCGCGAAAAGCGAAGGAAACGCTGGAAGTCATTGCGCCGCTTGCTCATCGGCTCGGAATGGCGACGGTCAAATGGGAACTGGAGGATCTGGCGTTCGCCATTCTGCACCCCAAGAAGTACGACGAGATCGTGCGCCTCGTCGCGGACCGGGCACCGTCGCGCGACACCTACCTCGAAAAGGTACGAGCCGAGATCAACGCGACCCTGTCTGCGTCGCGAATCAGCGCGGTGGTCGAGGGCAGGCCGAAGCACTACTGGTCGATCTATCAGAAGATGATCGTCAAAGGTCGCGACTTCGACGACATCCACGACCTCGTGGGCGTACGGATTCTGTGCGACGAGATTCGCGACTGCTACGCCGCGGTGGGCGTCGTGCATTCGTTGTGGCAGCCCATGGCCGGCCGCTTCAAGGACTACATCGCTCAGCCACGCTACGGGGTGTATCAGTCGCTGCACACCACGGTGATCGGCCCGGAGGGTAAGCCACTCGAGGTGCAGATCCGCACCCGGGACATGCACCGGACGGCGGAGTTCGGAATCGCCGCGCACTGGCGGTACAAGGAGACCAAGGGTAAACACTCCCAGGACAACACCGAGGTCGACGATATGGCGTGGATGCGCCAGTTGCTCGATTGGCAGCGGGAAGCCGCCGATCCTGGCGAGTTCCTCGAGTCGCTGCGATACGACCTCGCGGTCAAGGAGATCTTCGTCTTCACGCCCAAGGGAGACGTCGTCACGCTGCCCGCAGGCTCGTGTCCGGTCGACTTCGCGTATGCGGTGCATACCGAGGTGGGCCATCGGTGTATCGGTGCCCGGGTCAACGGTCGACTCGTCGCGCTCGAGCGCACTCTGGACAACGGTGAAGTGGTCGAGGTGTTCACCTCCAAAGCCGCATCCGCCGGCCCCAGCCGCGACTGGCAGGGATTCGTGGTGTCGCCGCGGGCGAAGACCAAGATTCGCCAGTGGTTCGCGAAGGAACGCCGCGAGGAAGCGCTGGAGGCAGGTAAGGACGCCATCGGGAAGGAAGTACGCCGAGGCGGACTTCCGTTGCAGCGGTTGATGAATGCCGAATCCATGTCCGGGATCGCGCACGAACTGCGTTATGTCGACGTCTCTGCGCTCTACACCGCCGTCGGTGAGAACCATGTCTCTGCGCAGCACGTGGTGCAGCGCCTGGTGGCCCATCTCGGTGGTGTCGGCGACGTCGAGGAAGAACTCGCGGAACGGTCGACCCCGTCCACCATCCCGACGCGGCCGCGTCAGGTCGGCGATGCCGGAGTGCTGGTCACCGGGGCGGAGGGCATCGTTGCCAAACTCGCCAAGTGCTGCACCCCGGTGCCGGGCGACGAAATCCTCGGATTCGTCACCCGCGGTGGGTCGGTGAGCGTCCACCGCACCGACTGCACCAACGCCCGTTCGCTCGAGGAGCAGTCCGAGCGGTTCATCGAGGTGCAGTGGGCGCCGTCGGCCTCGTCGGTGTTCCTGGTCGCCATTCAGATCGAGGCACTCGACCGGCACCGGCTGCTCTCCGATGTCACCAAAGCGTTGGCCGACGAGAGAGTCAACATCCTCTCGGCGTCCGTCGCTACCTCGGGAGACAGGGTGGCGATCAGCAAGTTCACCTTCGAGATGGGAGATCCCAAGCATCTCGGTCACGTGTTGAACGTCGTTCGCAACGTCGAGGGCGTGTACGACGTCTATCGGCTCACGTCGGCAGCCTGAGAACACACCACACGGGAGAGAGGGTGAGCGATGTTTCTGCTCACCCTCTCGCACCGCCCGATATGAGCTACGCCGTTGCTGATTCGATGATCACCGGGTCCGCAGGCGCACCGTCCTCGGAGCCTCCGGCCACCCCTGCCGCCGCGATGGCGTCGAGGGTCTGCAGACCACTCTCGGAGATGGTCCCGAACACGGTGTACTGCGGTGGCAACACCGAATCGGCGTACACCAGGAAGAACTGACTGCCGTTGGTATCCGGTCCGGCGTTGGCCATTGCAAGCGTCCCGCGCGGGTAGACCACTGGATTCTGCGCCTGACCGGGATCGTCGGCGTACGCAGTCGTCGGGTATTCGTTGGCGAAGCTGTATCCCGGACCGCCCCGACCGGATCCGGAGGGATCACCGCACTGCAGCACCTCGAGACCCGGTGACGTCGTCAACCGATGACAGGGCGTGCCGTCGAAGTACCCCTGCTGAACCAGGCTCAGGACGCTGTTGACCGTGCAGGGGGCCTGCGTCCGGTCCATGGTGATGTCTATCGGACCTCGAGAGGTCGACAGCGCCACATCCACGGTTCCGAACACGTCCACATTGTCCGTCGGAGGTGGGTTGACCTCCTTCGCGGCAGGCGGCTGTTCCGGATACGCACAGGACACCACGTCGGTCGTCGGCTGCGGCACGGCCGGCAGTGCGCCGAATCGAGACAAATCCAGAACCGGGGCCTGCGACTGTCGAGGCGTCGTCGCCTGAGGGGTCGTCGTCGATGAGGACGTTGCGGCCGGTACGGCAGAAGGCTCCGACGACGAAGAACAACCTGCCAACATCAGCGCCGCGGCCGAAACTGCGACCACGAGCGAGGAGGTTCGGTTCACAAATCGCTCACTATGTTCGTGACGTCGACGGGCTCCGCGGGCGGTCCGTCCGATCCGCCGCCCTGCACTCCCTTGGCCGCGATGGCGTCGAGGGTCGCAAGTCCGGTCTCGTCGATGGTGCCGAATGCGGTGTAGGCAGGCGGCAGTTCCGAGTCGCCGTAGACGAGGAAGAACTGGCTGCCGTTGGTTCCGGGACCCGCATTGGCCATCGCCAACGTCCCTCGCGGGTACGTGATCGGAGTTTGCGCCGCGGGGTCGCCCTCCGCGAAGGTATCGGTGGGGAATTCGTCGGCGAACTGGTAACCCGGCCCACCCTGTCCGGTGCCGGTGGGATCGCCGCACTGCAGAACCTTCAGACCGGGGCCAGTGGTCAGCCGGTGGCAGGTGGTGCCGTCGAAGTATCCCTGATTGGCGAGCGAGACGAAGCTGTTCACGGTGCACGGCGACTCGGGGTTGTTCAGTGTCAACCCGATGTTGCCCGCCGTGGTCTCCATGCTGTAGCTCAGTGGTTCGTCACTGGTGGGCACGTTGTCGGTGCGCGGGGGTGTGTTCTCCTTGGCCGCAGGCCCGGCCGCGGCCGGGTACGAGCAGTTCACCGTCTCGGGTAGCGGTTCGGTGCGTCCCGATGCGATGAGGGAGTCGGCGGAGGCCGAGGTGGTCGACGCCGAAGCGGTGCTCGCATCGTCGTCTCCTCGGGTCACCACGTACACGACCGAGACCACTGCCACGACCGCGACGACACCGAGGATGGAACCGGCGATCGTCAATTGCTTACGACGCCGCGCGCGCTCTGCGCGGCGTACGAGTTGGCGTTCGAGCTTTCGTTTGGCAGCCTCGCGCCGTTGCTCGTTGCTGGGCAATTCGTGTTCCTCCCACTTGTCCGAAGATCGACCTCGCCCGCTCGCTGCACGGACCGATCAGGTGGTACCGGCCGATAATCGGCCAACGCGAGTTTGCCATTGCTGCCTGAGAGCATGCTGGGGGGACCCGATCGGAACGGTCCCACTAAGCTTGGTCGGTACTTCGGCCTCAGCCTTTAGGAGCGATTGGTTTGCTCGTCACCGGATTCCCCGCAGGGATGTTTCAGACGAACTGTTACATCCTCGCCCAGGACGACGCGTCCGAGTGTGTCATCGTCGATCCCGGCCAGGACGCCGCGGATCCGCTGATCGACTTTCTGACGCGGTCCTCGCTGACTCCCACGGCGGTATTGCTCACGCATGGCCACCTCGACCACACGTGGTCGGTGGAACCGATCTGCCAGAAATTCGGCATTGCGGCGTACATCGCACCGGAGGATCGGTACATGCTGTCGGATCCGGTCAAGGGGACGGGTCCGGCGTTGGCCGCCGTGCTGGGCGATGCCGAGTTTCGCGAACCGGACGAGGTGATCGAGCTCGTGGACAGGCAACAGCTCGAGCTCGCGGGAATCGAGTTCACGGTGATTCACACCCCTGGGCACACCCAGGGTTCGGTTGTGTTCCTCAGTCGGGCGGACGGCCCGGACGGCTCGGTCCCGTTGGCGCTGACCGGTGACACGCTCTTTGCCGGATCCATCGGAAGAACCGATCTGCCGGGCGGCGACCACGACCAGCTCTTGCGGTCCATCGCGTCCCGGTTGTTGCCGCTCGACGACGCCACCGTGGTACTTCCAGGGCATGGAGGCCAGAGTTCGATCGGTCAGGAGCGCGGGTCCAATCCTTTCCTCGTTGGACTCGGCGACCCCGATCACGGGAAGGTGTGACCGTGAGCAAGCCGACCGCCTTTTCTGCGCCCAAGGGCATCCCTGATTACTTTCCGCCGCACTCGGCCGAGTTCGTCGCGGTACGGGAAGGGCTGCTCGATGCCGCCCGTACCGCCGGCTACGGCCACATCGAACTGCCGATCTTCGAGGACACCGGGCTGTTCGCCCGTGGAGTCGGGGAGTCGACCGATGTGGTGAGCAAGGAGATGTACACCTTCGCCGACCGTGGCGACAGATCGGTGACGCTGCGTCCCGAGGGGACCGCCGGAGTCATGCGTGCGGTGATCGAGCACGGACTGGACCGGGGGGCTCTGCCGGTCAAGCTGGCCTACGCCGGGCCGTTCTTTCGCTACGAGCGTCCGCAGGCCGGCCGGTATCGGCAACTTCAGCAGGTGGGAGTCGAGGCGATCGGCATCGACGATCCGGCTCTGGACGCCGAGGTCATCGCCGTGGCCGATGCAGGCTTCCGAGCCCTCGGGCTCACCGGATTCCGGCTCGAGATCACTTCCCTCGGCGATGACACGTGTCGACCACAGTATCGAGAGCTGTTGCAGCAGTTCCTCTTCGCGCTCGACTTGGACGAGGAAACCCGTCGGCGCGCCGAGATCAATCCGCTGCGGGTGCTCGACGACAAGCGGCCGGAGGTGCGCGCGATGACTGCCGACGCACCGCTGATGCTCGATCACCTCTCGGTGTCGGCGAAAGAGCACTTCGACGAGGTGCTGGCCTACCTGGACGTGATGAACGTTCCGTACCTGGTGAATCCGCGCATGGTGCGCGGGTTGGATTACTACACCAAGACGACGTTCGAGTTCGTGCACGATGGTTTGGGCGCGCAATCCGGTATCGGCGGCGGCGGGCGCTACGACGGCCTGATGGAGCAGCTGGGGGGACAGGCGCTGTCGGGTATCGGATTCGGTCTCGGCGTCGATCGAACCGTTCTCGCCCTCGCCGCGGAGGGCAAGACCGCAGGAGCGACCTCGCGGTGCCAGGTTTTCGGCGTTCCGATGGGGGCCGATGCAAAGCTGACGATCGTCGACATCGCGGCGCAGTTGCGCGAGCGAGGTATCGCCGTCGACATGGCCTACGGAAACCGCGGCATCAAGGGTGCCATGAAAGCCGCCGACCGCTCCGGAGCACGCTATGCACTGGTGTTGGGCGAGCAGGAGTTGGCGGCGGAATCGGTTCTGGTGAAGGACCTCACGAACGGCGAACAGGACACCGTTGCGTTGGCCGACGTGGTCGATGCTCTCGGGACGCGCCTTGGCCGGTGAACCTCGGCCCGGGCCCGGTCCGATAGCTCTGGATCTGGTCTCTGCGGACCTCTTGGCACCGAAACTGCGCAAGGTCGTGCTCGGTGCGCTCGCGGTAGCGATCGTGCTCGCCGTCGTCTTGGCGCTGTTCCTCCCGATGTGGGTGGCAGTTGTCGTCGGCGTTGCGGTGGGTGGTCCGGTCGTGGTGTCGGGCTGGCTGGGTCTACGCCGCAGGGTGTGGCTCGACGGATCCCGATTGTGCTCCCGGGGTATACGAACCCGCAGGCTGAAGATGCCCGAGGTGGTGACGGCCGAGCTGACCGTGCGGACGGCCCGAATCGACCAGATCTCGTTGCGGCTCTACGACGGACGCACCCGAATCGTCGTGCCGTTGGCGCTCTACACCAACGGTGGCGGCCGCGAACTGCCGATTCTGGCGTTGCGGACACTCGCCGACTCGCTGTGGACCACCGAGCTGGTACCGGCCGCGGCCATCGCCTCGGTACTGGTGGATCAGTTGCGAGCCGAGGCACGAGATGCCGGACTCGACGAGCGGCCGCTCTATCGCGCGATCGATCTGGTGCGCAGCAAGGGCCGCACTCCGCAGGCGACGCTCACCGACCGGGAGGTCGCTCGGCTACTCGACTGAGCGGTGGTCAGGTCACCAGGAATGCATCGAGCACGACGGCCCCGGCCGATCGTGATCCGGAGGTGACGACCAGCGCCCGGTTGAGATAGGCGAATTTCGGAACCGCCGTTGCCACCCGCAGTGTGCCGCGGAAGTAATAGGTTGCGGGGTCCACTTCTCGATCGGGATCACCGAGTGCCTCGATGATCTCGGCCGGGCCGAATTGAACTCCGCGATAGTCCAGTGAGAGGTAGCCGCCGGTAGCGAGTTCGAGGACGAGGTCGCTGCTGAACTCGGTGCACCCGTCGGGCCGCGTCACACTGACGACGGTCGACCCGGCAGCAAGAGTCCCCTCGATGTCCGGGCCGGGGGCGGCACCGCCGAGCACGGTGGTGACCACTCGCTCACCTTCGGGCACCGAGCCGATGTCGAGTGCGGGGCCGAGGGTCAATCCGAGTCGCAGAATGGGTTCGAGCGTCGGTGTGTTCGGGGCGGTCACGGTGGTGCACTCCTAGAATCGACTGAGGGCCTACGCTATCGCCCTTCGGCGACCACGACCGATCGGGTATCGGCGACCCGGTGCCGACCTTGACACGGGATAGAACACATGTTCGACTGTGTGTATGCGATGGGCCGGTCAGAGTCTCGATGCCGCCGATGACGGCGCGCTACCGGGTCTCGAGCGATCGGGGCTGGTCCGTAGCGTGCAGACACCGGAGTTCGAGGGCATCACCTTCCACGAGGTGCTGTGCAAGAGCGCGCTGAACGAAGTCCCGGGCGAATCGAGGTTACCGTTCTCGTGGACGGTCAACCCGATGCGTGGGTGCTCGCACGCGTGTCGGTACTGCTTCGCCCGGCCCACACACGAGTATCTGGATCTGGACTCCGGCAACGACTTCGACTCTCAGATCGTTGTCAAGACGAACGTGGCTGCGGTGCTGCGCAAGGAACTTTCCCGCAGATCGTGGAAGCGCGAGCCGGTCGCACTCGGGACCAATACCGACCCGTACCAGCGGGCGGAGGGGCGTTACCGCTTGATGCCGGGCATCATTCGTGCGCTGACCGAATCGGGGACACCGTTCTCGATACTCACCAAGGGCACACTGTTGCGTCGCGATCTACCTCTGCTGACCTTGGCTGCCCAGCAGGTGGACGTACATGTCAGTATCAGCCTCGCCATCCACGACGCCGATCTGCAGAAGCAGCTCGAACCCGGAACACCCAGTCCCCGAGCACGATTGGACCTGATCCGCGCTGTCCGAGACGCAGGTCTCGAGTGCGGTGTTCTGGTGGCACCGGTGATCCCCTTCCTGACCGACGGTGCCAAGCAACTCGACGGACTGATCGGGGCACTGGCCGAGGCGGGAGCGACGACTGTGACGGCGCTTCCGATGCATCTACGGTCGAGCACCAAGGACTGGTACATGAACTGGCTCGTGAAAGAACATCCTGCGTTGGTACGCAGATACCGCCAGCTGTACGGGCACGGGGCGTACGTGACCCCGGAGTACAAGCGGTGGCTCGCAGCGAGAATCGATCCGCTGCTCGACACCTACGGGTTCGCCGCCGAACAGACCCGCCCGTTGCCTGCGAACGAGCCTGCCGAATCGCGCGAGTTGGTGACCTCGGGTCCGGCTCTCACCTTGTTCTGACCGGTGCCTGTTCAGGGGTTGTCGAGATCGCGCGCCGAGAACGTGTCACATGCCGACACCTGTCCGGTCTGGTATCCCGTGGCGAACCAGGCCTGACGCTGAGCTGACGAGCCGTGCGTCCAGCCCTCGGGGTTGACGCGACCGGTCGACGCCTGCTGGATCCGGTCATCGCCCACCGAGGACGCAGCCGAGAGGGCGTCGTCGATATCGGTACGGGTCAGCGGCTCGAGAAAGGGCACTCCGGTGTCCGGGTCGACGATGTTCGACGCGTAGTGCGCCCAGATGCCGGCATAGCAATCGGCCTGCAATTCCACCCGGACGCCGCCGGACTCGGGCCCCTGTGGATCGGTCTGCGCTCGCCCGATATCGCCCAGCTGGTTCTGGATGTGGTGGCCGATCTCGTGCGCCACGACGTACTCCTGGGCCAGGGGGCCACCGCTGGAGCCGAATTGGTCCACCAGTACCTGGAAGAAACTCGTGTCGAAGTACGCCGTCGAATCGGCCGGGCAGTAGAACGGCCCGACGGCGCTGGTGGCGTTACCGCAACCGGTGTTGATCGAACCCGAGAACAGTCGCACCGGGGGTTGGACGTAGGCGACACCGGTCTGGGACTGCAGCTGCGATTCCCACACGGTGTCCAGGCTCGATACCGTGAACCCGATACGGCAGTCGATCTTGCGGTTCGCGTCTGCCTCAGTGTCACAGCCCTCCAACGTCCCCGATGCTCCGGTGTCCACCTGACCGGCGGAGCTGTCGCCGCCACTGATCTGATTGAGAATCGAGCCCGGATCGCCACCGAACAGCAACGCGAGAACGATGACGACCAGGCCTCCCGCACCGCCGCCGATGGCCAGTTTGCCGCCCCGTCCGCCGCCCCCGCGGCCGCCGACGGACACTCGGCCCCGTTCCATCCGCGAACCTTCTCTGAAGGTCATGTCCGAGATCCTCTCCGCCCGTGCCCCGCTGTGGTGGGGACCGAAATCGCCACTGTCGGCCATAGCTTCGCATGCGGGGCACGATCTCGTTTCCTTCTACGGTCATGTCCTCCGTAGGATCGGTCAGCGAAGAACACGATCAACGGATTTTTCTCGAAAGGACACCCGTGCTGCGCACCCACCTCGCCGGCTCATTACGCCCCGAGCACGTCGACCGAACCGTGACGCTGACGGGATGGGTGGCCCGTCGACGCGATCACGGCGGAGTCATCTTCATCGACCTACGGGACGCGTCCGGTGTCTCCCAGGTGGTCTTCCGAGAGGGCGCAGCACTCGAGCAGGCCCACCGGCTTCGCTCCGAGTACGTCGTGAAGGTGACCGGCAAGGTCGAGGGGCGTCCGGAGGGCAACGCGAACTACGAGATTCCCACCGGTGCGATCGAGGTCGAAGCAACCGAGATCGAGGTGCTGTCCGAGGCTGCGCCGCTGCCGTTCCAGCTCGACGATCAGCCGGGCGAGGAAGCGCGTCTGAAGTATCGCTACCTCGATCTGCGTCGTGAGGGACCGGGGCGTGCGATCCGCCTGCGCTCGCACGTCAACGCCGCAGCCCGTTCGGTGCTCGCCCATCACGAGTTCGTCGAGGTGGAGACGCCGACGTTGACGCGATCCACTCCCGAGGGTGCACGCGACTTCCTGGTTCCGGCGAGGTTGCAGCCCGGCAGCTTCTACGCACTGCCGCAGAGTCCGCAGCTGTTCAAGCAGTTGTTGATGGTCGGCGGCATCGAGCGGTACTACCAGATAGCTCGCTGCTACCGCGACGAGGATTTCCGCGCAGACCGCCAACCAGAGTTCACCCAGCTCGATGTCGAGATGAGCTTCGTCACTCAAGACGACGTCATGCTGCTGGCCGAGGAAATTCTGGCTGCGCTGTGGAAACTCGTCGGGCACCACTTCACCGCGCCGATCCCGCGGATCACGTACGCCGAGGCCATGCGTCGTTACGGTTCGGACAAGCCCGATCTCCGATTCGACATCGAACTGGTCGAGTGCACGGACTTCTTCTCCGAGACCACGTTCCGTGTGTTCCAGGCTCCGTACGTCGGTGCGGTCGTCATGCCCGGCGGCGCGTCGCAGCCGCGCAAGCAGTTGGATCGCTGGCAGGAATTCGCCAAACAACGTGGACACAAGGGCCTGGCCTACGTTCTCGTCGGTGAGGACGGCACTCTGGGTGGCCCGGTTGCCAAGAACCTGACCGATGCCGAGCGCGACGGCCTCGCCGCGCACGTCGGTGCGAACAACGGCGATGCGATCTTCTTCTCCGCGGGTCCGGTCAAGGCCTCGCGCGGATTGCTCGGTGCCGTGCGCGGCGAGATCGCTCGTAAGCTGGACCTGATCGACCCCAAGGCCTGGGCGTTCGTGTGGGTCGTCGACGCTCCGCTGTTCGAGCCCACGTCGGACGCCACTGCCAGTGGTGACGTGGCCGTCGGATCCGGTGCTTGGACCGCGGTCCACCATGCGTTCACCTCGCCGAAGCCGGAGTCGATGGACACCTTCGACACCGACCCCGGTTCTGCTCTGGCGTATGCCTACGACATCGTCTGCAACGGCAACGAGATCGGCGGCGGCAGTATTCGTATCCACCGCAAGGACATTCAGGAACGGGTGTTCGCGATGATGGGTATCGGCAAGGAAGAAGCTCAGGAGAAGTTCGGCTTTCTGCTCGATGCCTTCAGCTACGGGGCACCGCCGCACGGCGGCATCGCGTTCGGCTGGGATCGCATCACCGCCCTGCTCGCAGGTGTGGATTCCATCCGTGAGGTCATTGCGTTCCCGAAGTCCGGCGGCGGCATCGACCCGTTGACCGACGCGCCGGCACCGATCACGCTGCAGCAGCGTAAGGAATCGGGCGTCGACTTCAAGCCCGAGAAGAAGGAAGAACCGGCCGAGGCCTGAGAAGAGTCGTAAACGAAGGTCCCCGTAGCGCTCGTGCTACGGGGACCTTCGTCTGTTCGCGGCGGTGTGTTCGGGGCAGTCGGGTCAGCGCGCGGGTGACACCGGCGCACCGGTGAGCACGCGGTAGGCGTAGTTGATCGTGATGACCGAGACCGGAAGTGTCACCAGCAGACCCAAGCCGCACAGCAACGCCCCGACGATGTTGATCACTGCCAGAAGCAGCAGGAGCAGAATCAGTGGTCCGATGTTCTTGACGGTCAGGTCGACACTCGACTTGATGGACTCGATCGCTGTCTGGTTTCGGTCGACCAGGAATGTCAGCGCAAAGGTGAGCAGGAATCCGATGATGACGCTGAGCAGGGTTCCCACGAAGGGAATGAAGCTGAGCACAAGGCTCACCACCGCGCCGATCAGCGCCAGGATCGCAATCTGGGGAACATTGGTGAACTGGAAGAACCGCCCGAAGGCAGGTGCTGGCTGCTCGCCCGTCTCGTCCAATGCACCACGCACGAACGCGGCACTGACGAGGTAGGACACGAATGTGGCGATGGCACCGATGACGATCGCCACACCGGAGGTCGTGGCGACGACGGCGGAGTCGCCGCGATCGGCGGCCGCGATTGCAGCGGTCAGCGTCGATGCAAACGTCACGAAGAAGACGAAGATGCCGACGGCCCACACTATGGCGGTGACGCCGAGCCACGGTCCGGCGTTCGCCTTGAACTTGTCGAAGCCGTAGCTCAGCGCGGTACCGACTTCGAGTCGACCGGGATTGGGTGCGAGCGGTGCCTGCCCGAAGCCCTGGTTGCCGTAGTTACCGAAGTTGCCGGGAGGTGGGGGGTAGTTGCCGGGCGGTGGTGGATAGCTGCCCGGCGGCGGGGGATAGCCTCCCGGTGCTCCGCCCTGGGGTGGGTAGTTGCCGGGCGGTGGGTAGCCGCCGGGTGCTCCGCCCTGGGGTGGGTAGTTGCCGGGTGGTGGGTAGTTGCCGGGTGGTGGGTAGCCGCCCGGTGGGGGATAGCCGCTCCCGGGAGTGGGCGGCGTGTTCGGGTCCGGTTGCTCGGGATTGGGTTCGCCACCGTATTGCGGCCCATTGGGCGGGTTCTCACTCACGTTGTACCCTTCGGTCTCTGGCGAAGTACGTCGACGATTCGTCCTTATTTTCAGGCTGAGCGAACCGCAGACAGTTCTGTGTGTCAAGGCGTTCGACATTTCGATGTCGCGCCCGGCCCGAATGTTCGATCGCGCTCTTCCGCATCGATTTTTCTTGCCGAGCGCACCCGGCGTGGTCCTACTAAGGTTGGGTTTTCTACCCATACCGGGACTATCACGAGGGGCTCGCCGTGGGCATCAAAGTTGCACTCGAACACCGCACCAGCTACAAGTTCGACCGCACTGTCAAGATCTTTCCGCACGAGATTCGGCTGCGGCCGGCGCCGCATTCGCGCACGCCTGTCGAGGCGTATTCGCTGAAGATCGAACCAGCAGAGCACTTCGTCAACTGGCAGCAGGACGTGTTCGGCAACTTCCTGGCCCGAGTGGTGTTTCCCGAGCGCACCGATCACCTGTCGATCACCGTCGGACTCGTCGCGGACATGGCCTCGATCAACCCGCTGGATTTCTTCGTCGAGGACTGGGCGGAGCACTACGGATTCGCCTACGAAGAACACGATCTGCCTGACCTGGAGCCGTACCTGCGTCCGGTGGACGAGGGCAAAGCCGGGTCGGGTCCCGGCCCGGTGGTCTCGGCCTGGGTGGAGAAGCTCCAGGCCGCCGTCGTCGAACGAGGAGAGTCGTTGCGCACCATCGACTTCCTCGTGATGGCGAACCAGGCCGTCATGGGTGACGTCGGCTACTCCGTGCGGATGGAACCAGGGGTGCAGACACCCGACGTGACGTTGACCTCGGCCGTCGGGTCCTGCCGAGATTCCGCGTGGTTGTTGGTCTCGGTGCTGCGTCAGATGGGTCTTGCCGCCCGCTTCGTCTCCGGCTACCTCGTCCAGTTGTCCTCGGACGTCAAGTCCTTGGACGGCCCGTCCGGGCCGGTGGAGGACTTCACCGATCTGCACGCGTGGACCGAGGTCTATCTGCCCGGCGCAGGCTGGGTCGGAATGGACCCCACCTCCGGGCTGTTCGCGGGCGAAGGCCACATCCCACTGTCGGCGACGCCACACCCGTCGACTGCTGCTGCCATCTCCGGTGCGACGAGCAAGTGCAAGGCCGAACTCGATTTCTCGAACACCGTGGTTCGCGTTCACGAAGATCCACGTACGACGCTGCCGTACACGGCCGAGCAGTGGGAATCGATCAAGGCCACTGCCGTCAAGATCGATGAGCGGATGCTCGATCAGGACATCCGCTTGACCGTGGGCGGTGAGCCGACATTCGTGGCCATCGAGAATCAGGAGTCGCCGGAGTGGAACACCACGGCCGATGGCCCGCACAAACGAAAGCTGGCCAGCGTACTGGCCGAACGGCTTCGGACGATCTACGCCCCTGATGGTCTGATACAGCGCAGTCAAGGCAAGTGGTACCCCGGCGAGCCACTGCCGCGGTGGCAGGTGGGGTTGTTCTGGCGCACCGACGGCCAAGCCCTGTGGCACGACTCCGACCTGATCGCCGATCCGTGGTTGGCGGAAGACCTCCGCCCGGAGCCGGTCGAGAATTCCGCATCCCAGTATCTGATCGAGCAACTGGTCGAGGGCTTGGGCCTGCCGGCGTCGCAGGCACGACCAGCCTATGAGGACCCGCTGGTCCGGCTGCTGGACCTGGTGCGCCAGCCGTGCGGTGACCCTCCGGCCGATGAAGACGATCTCGAACCGGGTGCCGACTCCGCAGACGCCAGACGGCACCTGCTCGAACGTCTCGATGCAAGCACCGACGAGCCGGCGGCGTTCGTGTTGCCGATCTCTCGCACCGAAGACGGCTCCGGTTGGGAGAGCGCGGACTGGAAGCTCAGACGCGGCCGAATAGTGTTGCTGGAGGGCGATTCACCTGCCGGGCTACGACTGCCGCTCAGTGCTGTCTCCTGGGAGGGCGGGCCGGTGGAGAATCCGGCCGATCCCACTGCGCCCACCCCGGATCTACCCACGCCGCAATTGACCCAGCAGCCGCCGCGTGCGGTCGATCCGGCCGAGGCGCGATACGCGAAACTGGTGAACGACACTTCCCGGGTCGGTGGCAGCGCTGTCACCGCAATGGTCGCGGAGGTTCGCGACGGGGTCCTGTACGTATTCATGCCGCCGATGGATCGGTTGGACGATTTCGTCGATCTCGTCTCTCGCGTCGAGCAGGCGGCGTCGAGTATCGACACCCCGGTCGTCATCGAGGGCTACGGACCTCCCTCCGATCCGCGGATTCAAACGCTCACAGTGACACCGGATCCCGGCGTCATCGAGGTCAACGTTCAGCCGACCTCGTCCTGGGCCGAGCAGAACGAGCTGATGGAGCGTCTCTACCTGGAAGCGCGCAAATCCAGGTTGAGCACCGAGGGGTTCGACAACGACGGCACCACTCGTGGAACGGGAGGTGGCAATCACATCACCCTCGGCGGCGTCACACCGGTCGATTCGCCGGTGCTTCGTCGACCGGACCTGCTGGTGTCGCTGTTGACGCATTGGCAGCGTCATCCATCACTCTCGTACCTGTTCTCGGGCCGATTCATCGGAACCACCTCGCAGGCCCCCCGCGCAGACGAGGGACGGGAGGAAGCTCTCTACGAGCTCGAGGTCGCGTTCAGCGAGATCAAGCGATTGACGGCTGCCGATCGATCGGCATCGCCGTGGGTCGTGGATCGGGCACTGCGGCACCTGCTCACCGACATCACCGGCAACACCCACCGCGCCGAGTTCTGCATCGACAAGCTCTACAGTCCCGACTCGACTCGTGGCCGATTGGGACTGCTCGAACTGCGCGGATTCGAGATGCCGCCGCATCACCAGATGGCAATGGTGCAGTCGTTGCTCGTGCGATCGATGGTGTCGCGGTTCTGGGACACTCCGCTCGAGGCACCACTCATCCGGCACGGGGCGAATCTGCACGGCCGGTACATGCTGCCGCACTTCGTCATCAACGACATCGGCCGAGTAGTGGAGGACCTGCGCCAACACGGGATCGACTTCGACACCAGCTGGCTCGACCCGTTCACCGAGTTCCGGTTCCCCAGGATCGGTACCACCGTCGTCGGCGACGCCGAGATCGAACTTCGAGGTGCGATCGAGCCGTGGAACACCCTCGGAGAGGAATCGACCTCCTCGGGGACCGCGCGCTACGTCGACTCCTCGGTGGAGCGGATCCAGGTTCAGGTCGCCGGGGCCGACGCGGGCCGATACCTGTTGACCTGCAACGGGGTTCCGGTACCACTGCTGCGTACCGATCGTCAGGACGTTCAGGTCGCCGGAGTGCGCTACCGCGCCTGGCAGCCGCCGAGCGCTCTGCACCCGACGATCGAGGTGCAGAGTCCGCTGCGTTTCGACCTCGTGGAGATGCAGACCGGACGTGCGGTGGGTGGCTGCTCGTACCACGTCGTACATCCGGGCGGGCGCTCGTACGACGGTCCTCCGGTGAACTCGGTCGAAGCCGAGGCGCGCCGCAACGGCCGCTTCGAGGAGGGTGGGTTCACCTCGGGGAAGGTCGACGTAGCAAGATTGCTCGAGATGCACGCTAGACAGGCAATCGATGTGACCGCTCCCGGCATGCTGGACCTGCGCCGGACGGGGGTTCACACGCCCTGACACGTGTGCCTGCACAGACGAACGAGTCGACCGGTATCGATCACGGTCCGACGCGCAACGGGTGTTGTCGGTGACGACGGGCTGCAACGAGAGCCCAGGTCACGGCCCGGCGACGGAGTGGGATCGACCGACGGAAGGAACAGCGGCTCGATGGTGCCCGTGGATACTGCCCAGAATGAGGCCGGCCGAAGCGATGCCGACGACGGTGGAACCGATGTCGTGTCACCATGGCTCGAATATCACGGTCGGCGTGAGGCCGTGACGGGACGCAGAGATCTCTTCGACGAGATGCTCGGCGTCGACGACGCTGTTCGCCCGCAATGGGCTGAGCTGGTCGAGGGACTGCGTGAGGCAGGACCGGGGGCAATGCGCAGCCTGCAGTCTCGGGTGAGCCGACTCGTCGACGATCACGGGATCACCTACAACCCCATTCCCACGCATGGGGGCGACTCGATACCGAGCGCGGTGCGGTGGGGTCTGGACAGTGTTCCGTTGGTGGTCGCGGCCGACGAGTGGGATCGGTTGGAAGCCGGTCTGATACAGCGTTCGACATTGCTCGATGCCATTCTGACCGACATCTACGGTGCGCAGGAGACCATCAGGCGAGGACTGATCCCGCCGGAGCTGATCTTCGGCAATCCGGGCTATCTGCGGTCTGCTCACGCCATCACGATTCCCGGGCCGCACCAATTGTTCATGCATGCCGCCGACGTCGCGCGTGGTGCCGACGGCCAGTTCCGTGTCGTAGCGGACCGGACCCAGGCACCGTCGGGAGTGGGGTACGCGCTGGCGAACCGGCGCGTGATGTCGCGTGCGATCCCCGAGTTGTTCCAGGCGAGCAATCCCCGGCCGTTGTCCACCTTCGCCCGTGCCGTTCGGCTGGCTCTTCGCGATGTTGCGCCCGCGTCGGCCGAGGATCCGGTGGTCGTGGTGTTGACCCCGGGTTCGCATTCCGAGACTGCGTTCGATCAGGCCTATCTCGCAACGGTTCTCGGGTTTCCGCTGGTCGAGAATGCCGATCTCGTGGTGCGGGACGGATACCTGTGGATGCGATCGCTCGGTAAGTTGCGCAGGGTGGACGTGGTGTTGCGTCGCGTCGACGCCGAGTTCGTCGACCCACTCGACCTGCGCCCCGATTCGCGCTTGGGCATCGTCGGCCTGGTCGAGGTGCTGCGCCGTGGTGCAGTGAGCGTGGTGAACACACTCGGCAGCGGAGTCCTCGAGAACCCTGCGCTCGCTCCGTTGCTGCCTGCGCTGAGCAGGGCGTTGCTGGGTGAGGATCTGATGGTCGAGTCGGTACAGACGTACTGGGGCGGTGATGCGAGTGAGCTCTCGCATATGAGAACGCGTCTGCGCTCACTGGTTCTACGGTCGACGACCTCGCGACACACCATCGTCGGACAGGATCTCACCGACCTCGCGGCCGGTGAGTTGTGGGAACGCATCGAGGCCGAGCCGTGGAAGTGGACCGGCCAAGAGGTTCCGGAGTTCTCGTTGGCACCGGTCGGCTCCTCGTCGAGTGGTTCGGCACCGGAGCGGTCGGTTGCGCCGGCGCAGGTCGGGATGCGGCTGTTCACGGTGGCGCAACGGATCGGCTACACGCCGATGCGCGGTGGCCTCGGACAGGTGGTGATCACGGCTCCGGTCACCGATCCACTGATGACCGTGGCCTCGAAGGACGTGTGGGTCAAGTCCGTCGAGCGGGTCACTCCGGCCGATTCGGCCCCGCACACCCCGCCCGCCACGGTGGAGGAGTTGCCGCAGTACGCCGCGTCGAACGTCGAGGTGGTCAGCTCGCCTCGTGTGCTGGGCGATCTGTTCTGGTTCGGCCGCTACACCGAGCGCGCCGAGGACATGACTCGGGTGCTCATCGCGGCCCGTGAGCGTGATCAGGATTACCGCTCGATGCCGTGGCTCGAGGGCAGTGAAAGCCTGCCGATCCTGCTCGAGGCGGTCACCAAGGTCTCGGGCACGCACCCCGGGTTCTTCGACTCGAAGATCCGAGCCGACGCGATCGCGGAAATGCGTTCGCTGATGCTCTCGCCCGAGCGTCTCGGTTCGCTGGCGCAGTCGGTCGATCGAATGCAGCAGGCCGCGCGTGCGGTGCGTGACCAGCTCTCGAACGACACCTGGGTGGTGCTCAACCGAATCGACACCGCCCTCGAAGAACTGGCGGAAGCGGCCGTCAACGACGGCGCGCAACTGTCGTCCTCGCAGTCGAGTGTGCTCCGAGGCCTGCTCTCCCTGTCGGGTCTGGCATCGGAGTCGATGGTTCGAGACTCGGGTTGGTACCTGATGGATGCGGGCAAGAGGATCGAACGCGGGTTGCAACTGACAGCGCTGCTGTCGGCAACGCTGAGCCACGCACTGACGCCGTCCACCGAACAAGCAGTCATCGACTCGGTGTTGTCGGCTGCCGAGTCCTCGGTGATCTATCGCAGACGCAACAGAGGCAGGGCGCGGCTCGCCGCCGTCGCGCAATTGTTGCTGTTCGACGAAGGGAATCCACGGGCGTTGGTCTATCAGCTCGATCGGCTCCGAGACGATCTCGGTTCACTGCCGGACGCCTCGGGTACCTCACGCCCCGAGCAGCTCGTCGAGCAGATGCGAGTGCGGTTGCGGCGCGTCGATCCGGGCGATCTCGAGTCGGTCGATGCGGACGGGCGTCGGGCGGAGCTGATCGACCTGGTCGACGGTATCCACGATTCGCTCGAAGAGCTGTCTCGGGTGGTCCTGGCAACGCACATGTCGCTGCCCGGCGGTACTCAGCCGCTGTGGGGCAGCTCGAACGCCCGAAGCGGGGTGCGGTGATGAGTCGTCGGTACCGAATCAAGCACATCACTACCTACACCTACTCCGATCGCGTGACGTCCTCGTACGGACGCGGATTCCTCGCGCCGAGAGACATGGACGGGCAGCACTGCGTCGAGAAGTCGGTCACCGTGGAGCCTGCGCCCACCGATCAGTCGTTCGGCGTCGATGTCTACGGAAACGAGGACGTCTACTTCCACGTGACCAGCGATCACGAGAAGCTGGTTGTCACGGCGGATTCGCTGGTGGAGGTGTATCCGCGTCCCGTGGACGAGACGGCGTCGTGGCCGGCGACGGCACCGTGGGAGTCCGCTCGAATGGCCCTGTTCGACGCGAGCGTGCCTGCCGATCCGGCCCGCTCGACCGCGGTGGAGTTCGCTCTCGATCTGCCCGTTCCGGAGATCACCGACGAGGTCCGTGCATACGCCGCACCCAGTTTCTGGCCCGGGCGGCCCCTCGCCGATGTGATCGTCGATCTGACGCATCGCATTTTCACGGACTTCCGGTATCTGTCCGGTTCGACGACGGTCTCGACCACCGTGGTCGACGTCCTCGCTGCGCGCTCGGGGGTGTGTCAGGACTTCGCGCGACTTGCCATTGCCTGTCTGCGGTCGCAGGGTCTCGCCGCGCGATACGTGTCGGGGTACCTCGCAACCGAACCGCCACCCGGCAAGGAACGGATGATCGGTGTCGATGCCACTCACGCCTGGGCTGCGGTGTGGATGCCGAACGATCGGTGGCTCGCGTTCGATCCGACCAACGACCAGTTGGTCGACGAGCGATACGCGACGGTGGCATGGGGACGCGACTATGCCGATGTACCTCCTCTGCGCGGGGTCATCTACACCGAGGCGGAGGAGAGCACGATCTCCGTCTCGGTCGACGTTGCACCCCAATAGCGAACCCTGCATAATTCGATGGTTCGGGGGTAATCAGACCATCTGGTCGAATCTGGGAATGTGGCGTGCGAGAAGCCGTGAAACGGTCGATCGTGTCCCATTCGTAGTCCTCGACTCAGCACAGCAGAACGTAGCGAACGGGTAGCTTGGATATCGATGACCGCAACACTGGCAGATCCTGTATCAGAGGTAGTAGCCGCAGCTCAAAAGCTCCTCACCAGACGCACCGGGGCTCCGGTGACGTTGATCGACCCCGTCGATCTGGGTGGTAGCGGTCAAGCGGTCGTACTGCGAGTGCGGGTCTCCGAGAACCCATTCCAGCTGCCCCGCACCCTGGTGCTCAAGCAGGTTCGCGACGTTCCCGGCGACTCCGAACGCCAGGGCGACCTCGCCGATTCCAACGGGTCGAGTGCATTCCTGCGCGAGGCCGCGTCCTACCAATTCGCCAACGCTCTCGCCACCGACAGCAGGCCGGGACCGGAGCTGCACGCCTACGATCTCGACGCGCGGCTACTGGTCCTGAGCGACCTGGGTGACGCCAGTCCGATCACCACCCTGCTGCGCAATTCCGACGAGGCTGCGGTGACCAACTCGCTGATGGCCATGGCCCAGGCGCTCGGTCGGATGCACGCCGCAACGGTCGGCCGTGAGGACGATTTCGCAGCTCTGCTGCGCCGCGTCGGACAGCCGGATTCCACCGACGGGATCTCCGCGCAGATTCCCGACGCCCTGGCCGAGGTCCCCGGATTGCTCACCGAATTTCTGGGCATCGACGCGACGCCGAACGACATCCTCGATCGGGTGTCCCGGAGTGGACGCCTGTTCGCGCACGGTGCCTTCCGTGCATTCAGCCCATCCGATCTGTGCCCCGACAACATCATCGTCAACGACGAGGGCGTCCGTTTCCTCGACTACGAGTGGGGTGGATTCCGCGACGCCACTCTCGACATCACCTACGCCCTGGCCTCGTTCCCCGGGTGCCTGTGCAGTTTCGAGCTCTCGCACGACCGTCAGCAAGAGATGATCGACGCCTGGCGCGCCGAGGTGGTGGGCATCTGGCCTGCGCTGTCCGATGACACCACCTTGGCGGGCAAGATTCTCGACGCTCGTCTGATCTGGGTGTGGCTGAGCACCTATTGGTTCCTGCCCGACGACCACACCCGTATCGCGGCGGCACGTGCGCATCACCTGTCGGTTCCACGATCACAGGCATTGACATCGCGCTGGTCGGCCCTGGCCGACAGTGCCGACCGGGCAGGCGAGCGCGGCATTGCCGAGTACGCAGCGGCGGTCGTGACTGCGCTGCGAGCGAAGTGGCAGCGGTAGCGACGACGTCGTTCGCATTCCGGGACGCGCGATCGGTAGCGTTCGACCGGTGAGCAGCGGAATCGACAGTGACCTCTCGGGTGCGGACGAGTCCGACGACGGACTCTTCGACCCACCTGCAACGCCGGAGACCGAGATCGCCGAATCGCGGGCGACCTCGACCTACGTCAGGCCCGACGCGCCGCTGGCGGTCCGAATGCGTCCGTCGACCCTCGACGAGGTGGTCGGGCAAACTCATCTGCTGGCCCCCGGCGCGCCACTGCGTCGGCTCGTGGAGGGATCCGGCGCGTCTTCGGTGATGCTCTACGGGCCTCCTGGCACGGGAAAGACGACGCTCGCCTCGTTGATCTCCGGGGCGACCGGACGAAAGTTCGAGGCGTTGTCCGCGTTGTCGGCAGGGGTCAAGGAAGTACGCAACGTCATCGAACTCGCCCGACGGCGCCTGCTCTCGGGTGAGCAGACGGTGTTGTTCATCGACGAGGTGCACCGATTTTCCAAGACGCAGCAGGACGCGTTGCTCGCAGCCGTCGAGAACCGCATCGTCCTCCTGGTGGCGGCGACCACCGAAAATCCGTCGTTCTCGGTGGTGTCGCCGTTGCTGTCGCGATCGCTGGTACTGCAGCTGCAGCCGCTGGCATCGGAGGACATCGAACGGTTGCTGACCCGTGCGGCCAATGATCCACGCGGCCTGGACGGCGCGGTCACCATCGCCGAGGACGCGATGGAGCACCTCGTTCGACTCGCGGCGGGCGATGCGCGAAGAGCGTTGACGGCACTCGAGGCCGCGGCGGGCGCGGCCACCGACGGAGTGCTGGATCTGGCGACCGTGGAGGCCAGTGTCGACAAGGCCGCAGTGCGGTACGACCGTGACGGCGATCAGCACTACGACGTGATCAGTGCGTTCATCAAGTCGATCCGCGGATCCGATGTGGACGCGGCGCTGCACTATCTGGCCCGCATGATCACGGCAGGCGAGGACGCTCGGTTCATCGCTCGCCGCCTGGTGGTGCACGCCAGCGAGGACATCGGGATGGCCGACCCCACGGCCCTGCAGACCGCGACCGCCGCAGCGAACGCCGTCCAGATGATCGGCATGCCCGAGGCTCGTCTGGCCCTGGCGCAGGCGACGATTCACTTGGCGACAGCGCCGAAATCGGGTGCGGTGATAGCGGCCCTCGGAGCGGCCATGGCCGATGTCGCGGCCGGCAAATCGGGATCGGTGCCGCCGCATCTGCGCGACGGTCACTACAAGGGAGCTCAGGGACTGGGAAACGCCGTCGGGTATCGGTATCCACACAGCAGTGCGGGTGGCGTACTCGGGCAGCAGTATCCGCCGGACGAACTGGTGGGCGTGAACTACTACGAGCCCACCGAGCACGGTGCCGAGCGGGAAATTGCGACCAGGGTGGGGAAACTGCGTCGGATCGTCCGGGGCCGATAGGCCCTCGAGTCGGTGCGGCGTCTCGGACGCTAACCTGTACCAGTGCAGACCCATGAGATCCGCAGGCGTTTCCTCGACCATTTCGTGAAGGCAGGACACACTGAAGTACCCAGTGCGTCGTTGATTCTCGACGACCCCAACCTGCTGTTCGTCAATGCGGGCATGGTTCCCTTCGTGCCGTTCTTCCTCGGTCAGCAGACGCCGCCGTACGCGACCGCGACCAGCGTCCAGAAATGCGTCCGCACCCTCGACATCGAGAACGTCGGCATCACCACCAGGCACAACACTTTCTTTCAAATGGCCGGCAACTTCTCGTTCGGCGACTACTTCAAGCGTGACGCGATTCGGTACGCCTGGACCCTGCTGACCGGCAGCGTCGAGGACGGTGGATACGGCTTCGACCCCGAGCGGATCTGGGCCACCGCGTATCTCGACGACGACGAGGCGATCGAGCTCTGGAAGGAGATCGCCGGGCTGCCGGACGAGCGCATCCAACGGCGCGGAATGGCCGACAACTACTGGTCCATGGGCATCCCGGGCCCGTGCGGGCCGTGTTCGGAGATCTACTACGACCGCGGACCCGAGTTCGGGGTCGACGGCGGCCCCGAGGCCGACGAGGATCGGTACATCGAGATCTGGAATCTCGTGTTCATGCAGAACGAGCGCGGCAAGGGAATCAGCAAGGACGATTTCGAGATCCTGGGCCCACTGCCGAAGCAGAACATCGATACCGGCATGGGCGTCGAGCGCGTCGCCTTCTTGCTGCAGGGCGTGGACAACGTATACGAGACAGACCTCGTTCGACCGGTGATCGCCAAGGCCGAGGAACTCTCCGGACGTGCATACGGTGCCCGGCACGACGACGACGTGCGCTTCCGCGTCATTGCCGACCATGCGCGTACCGCGGCGCTGCTCATCTCGGACGGGGTCAACCCCGGCAACGACGGCCGCGGATACGTCCTGCGTCGTCTGCTTCGCCGCATCGTGCGCTCGGCGCGCCTGCTCGGAGCACCGGACGAAACGATGGCGCAGTTCGTCACGGTCGTCCGCGACACCATGGCGGAGTCCTACCCGAACCTGGTCACCGACTTCGACCGCATCCTGACCGTCGCAGTGGGGGAGGAGACGGCGTTCCTCAAGACGCTGACCTCGGGTTCGCGACTGTTCGAGGGCGCGGCAGACGCCGTCAAGGCATCGGGCGCGAATCGGATCGGCGGTGCCGAGGCGTTCGCGCTGCACGATACCTATGGGTTTCCGATCGATCTGACGCTCGAAATGGCCGCCGAAGCGGGGCTGTCCGTCGACGAGGACGGTTTCCGGTCGTTGATGGCCGAGCAGCGCAACCGGGCCAAGGACGACGCCCGCGCGCGCAAGCATGCGCACACCGATCTGACGGTCTATCGGGACTTCGTCGACGGTTCGCCGACCGAATTCACCGGATTCGACGAACTCGGTTCGGAGGCAACGGTATTGGCCTTGATTTCGAACGGTGTTCGGGTGCCGACCGCGGTTGCGGGAGACAACATCGAGATCATCCTCGACCGCAGCCCGCTCTACGCCGAGTCGGGTGGCCAGATCGCTGATATCGGCACGATCACCGCTCCTGGCCTCGAGGTGAAGGTCAACGATGTGCAGAAGATCGCCAAGACGGTCTGGACGCACAAGTCGGTGGTCGAATCGGGGCAGATCACCGAGGGCGACACCGTCCACGTCGATGTCGACCATGCCTGGCGCAAGGGTGCCACGCAGGGCCACTCGGGTACTCACATGGTGCATGCCGCATTGCGGCAGGTCCTCGGGCCCAATGCGACCCAGGCCGGATCGCTCAACAAGCCCGGCTACCTGCGCTTCGACTTCTCGTGGCAGGGCGCGCTGACGGAGTCGCAGCGCGATGACATCGAGAACGTCGCCAACGACGCGGTGGCCTCGGACTTCGCGGTCAACACCATGGTCACGGACCTCGACAGCGCCAAGAAGATGGGCGCGATGGCGCTGTTCGGTGAGAACTACGGCGACGAGGTTCGCGTGGTCGAGATCGGCGGACCCTTCTCGATGGAACTCTGTGGCGGTACCCACGTGCAGCACTCGTCGCAGATCGGCCCGGTCACCATTCTCGGTGAGTCCTCGGTCGGCTCCGGTGTGCGGCGCGTCGAAGCCTTCGTCGGTCTCGACTCCTACCGCTACCTGGCCAAGGAACGTGCTCTGCTGGCAGGTATCGCATCGTCGCTCAAGGCGCCCTCCGAGGAGGTGCCGGGGCGGATCGAGAACCTGGTCGAGCGTCTTCGCGTCGCCGAAAAGGAACTCGACGCAGTCAAGGCGGCCGCGGTGCTGGCATCGGCGGGTGAGTTCGTCGGCAAGGCGGAGCGATTCGGTGAGGTGCGCGCGGTCATCGCACAGGCTCCCGACGGTGTCGGTGGGAACGACCTGCGCACCTTGGTGACAGATATTCGTGGACGACTGGGAACCGATCCGGCCGTGGTAGTGCTCTTCGGCACGGTCGGCGGCAAGGTTCCGTTCGTCGTCTCGACGAACAAAGCCGCTCAGGATGCGGGCATCGCTGCCGGCGACCTGGTGGCAGCATTCGGTCCGAGTATCGGAGGCCGGGGCGGTGGCAAGCCCGAACTCGCTCAGGGGTCGGGTTCCGATATCGCCGGAATCGACGCCGGGATCGCTGCAGCCCGCGCTCGCCTCGCCGAACTCACCACCCACTGACGATCGTGACTTCACAGGGGCGCGGGCCCGATCGGCCCGGCGTCGACGATCCGGGCCGAGGGCGGCGTATCGGCATAGACGTGGGCAGCGTTCGCATCGGAATAGCGTCGAGCGATCCCGACGGCGTGCTCGCGACGCCCGTCGAGACCGTGCCGCGATCGAAGGTCAAGGGCCCGGACGCACCGGACGTGGTGCGGGTAGCGGACATCGTGGCCGAGTACGAGGCCGTCGAGATCGTGATCGGGTTGCCGCGCACCCTGCGTGGCGAGCGCGGCAGTGCAGTCGAGGCTGCCGAGAAATTCGGCCGGTCACTGCACAGACGGGTGGGCGGCGTGCCGATTCGGATGGCCGACGAGCGACTGACTACGGTGAGTGCGTCGCGTGCCTTACGAGACAGTGGAATACGGGTCAAGAATCAACGATCGGTGATCGATCAGGCTGCCGCGGTTGCGATACTGCAGGGGTGGCTCGACGAGCGCCGTGCAGTGTCGGACCGAGGTCGGACCGATCCAGGATCGACGGAGGTCGACGAGTGAGCAACCATGGACCCTCCGATCGGGACCGGCGACAGACGCCCTCGGACGAGGCACACACCGATCCGATCGGATACCGCGTGGACGAGGACAGCGACTTCCACCGCCGCATGCACCCACATCCGCGCCCACCACAGCGGCAAGAGCCGCACCCGGCATCGGTACCGGCGTCGGGTCGGGAATCCCGCCGTGAGTCGGGTTCGGATTCCGAACGTCCGGTTGCACCGAGAGAAGTCGGCCGCAGCCGTGCTGCAAGTCGACAGGATCGGGCTGCGTCCAACCGCAAGCGCCGCGGACGGCTGGTGGCCGCCGTGCTCGGGCTGCTGTTGCTCGTCGCCGTAGCTGGTGGGGGATATTTCGCCGTGAACAAATTCGCCGATCGCACGACCCCGAACGCGGACTTCGCCGCCGGTTCGCCCGGTGACGGCGTGGTGATTCAGGTTCACCCCAACGACACCGCACAGCAGATCGGAACCGAGGCAGCCGACAAGGGTGTCGTCGCCAGCTCGGGAGCATTCCTCGAAGCCGCCATTGCGAACGATTCCATCACCTCGGTCCAACCCGGTTTCTATCTGATCAACACCAATATTCCTGCCTCGCAGGCAGTGAGCGAACTCGTCGATCCCGCGTCCAGAGTGGGCAATGTGGTGATTTCCGAGGGACGTCAGCTGCACGACGCGCGCGATGTGAACACCGGCGCTGTCAAGAAGGGCATCTACACGCTGATTTCCGAGGCCAGCTGCGTGGATCGAAGTGGGAACGGCACACCCGTATGTGTCAGCTACGACGACCTCAACGCCGCAGGAGCGGTGAACGACCCGGCGGCGTTGGGCGTGCCGGACTGGGCGACCGATCGAGTCGAAGGAGTCCCCGACCGTGACCGCCAGCTCGAGGGCCTGATTGCCGCAGGAACCTGGAATTTCGATCCCACTGCCGCACCCGGTGACATTCTGCGGCAGTTGGTGTCCGAGAGCGCCACCCGCTACGAGGACACCGGAATCCTCACCGCGGGAGCCAATTCGGGGCTCTCTCCGTACGACACTCTGGTGGCGGCGTCGCTCGTCGAACGCGAGTCCCTACCGCAGGATTTCAGCAAGGTGGCTCGGGTGATCCTCAACCGTCTCGCCGTACCGCAGAAGCTCGAATTCGACTCGACCGTCAACTACTCGCTCGACACGACCGAGGTGGCCACCACCGACGCCGACCGAGCCCGAGTGACCCCGTGGAACACCTACGCGAGCGAGGGCCTGCCGGCCACCCCGATCGCGTCGCCGAGCATCGAAGCGGTGCAGGCCGTCGAGGCACCGGCCGAGGGTGACTGGCTGTACTTCGTGACCATCAACCAGGCGGGTGAAACGCTGTTCACCCGCAGCTACGAACAACATCTGGCCAACATCGCGAAGGTCGAGCCGGGCTTCTTGGACAGCGGACGCTGATATGCGCGCCGCAGTACTGGGCAGTCCCGTCGGGCACTCGAAATCCCCGCTGTTGCACCGCGCTGCGTACCGCGCCCTCGGGCTCGACGATTGGACCTACGACCGCATCGAGTGCACCGGAGAACAGCTACCGGGCATGCTCGACGGTTTCGGGCCCGAATGGGTCGGGGTGTCGGTCACGATGCCGGGCAAAGTCGCAGCTCTGGCCCATGCCACCGAGCGCACCGACAGGGCGGTGCTGGCCGGATCCGCGAACACTCTCGTGCGCATCCCGTCCGGCTGGCGTGCCGACTGCACCGACGTCGACGGAATCGTCGGCGCTCTGCGCGGCGTTGGTGTGACGGACCTGTCCGGACGCAACGTCACGGTGGTCGGTGCGGGCGGTACCTCGCGTCCCGCGGTGGTCGCGTTGGCCGGATTGGGTGCTGCTGCAGTGACTGTCGTGGCGCGTTCGGTCGACCGCGCGGCAGACACGTTGGCCTGCGCCGAAGCGGCAGGAATACGCGCGGAGTTCGCGCACACGACCGATTCTCGTCTTGCCGCGATCGCAGGTGCGTCGGCCGTGTTGGTCAGCACCGTGCCTGCCGTCGGGGCCGCAGACATCGCGCCTGCCCTCGCCCGATCTCCGGTGGTGCTCGATGCTATCTACGATCCGTGGCCGACGCCGTTGGCCGTTGCTGTCGATGCAGCCGGTGGGACCGTTGTCGGTGGCCTGTCGATGCTGCTCGAGCAGGCGTACGGGCAAGTCGAACAGTTCACCGGCAGGCCGGCACCTCGGGCCGCAATGCAGGCGGCGCTGGACACGCTCGAGTGAGTACCGGCATCCGATAGTCGACGGCCAGTCGGTTCTGCACAGGGATTCTGTTGTACACAGGGGCTTCGGTTGTACACAGGGGTTTCGGTTCTACACAGGGCAATTGCGGACCTGGGCTTTCGAAGCATTCACGTGTGCGGGGGATGCGACCCTTCGTTCATGGTGAGCGTGGCGGTGGCGGTGGCGGTGGCGGCCGTGGTGGGCGGTCTGGCGGGGGTAGCGATGCGGTACGGCCTGATCTGGCCGAGTCCTCGGTATCTGCCGCTGCTGTCTGCGATCGGGACGGGGTGGGTCTGGTGGCGGTTCGGGGGTTCCGAGTACGCGGTTCCGTTGTGTGCGATGGTCTGGTGGTTCGCGGCGCTCAGCGCCGTCGATCTGCGATGGCGCCGGTTGCCGAACGGTCTGACCATCCCGGGCGCGATGGTGGTCACCGTGACGCTCGTGTCGATCGGATCTGCGAGCGCCTTGCTCGGGGGAGCGCTGCTGTTCGCGATCTATCTCCTCGTCCACCTTCTCGCCCCGGCCGCGTTCGGCGCGGGTGATGTGAAGCTCGCATGGTCGGTGGGGTCGATTGCCGCCCTCGGCGGCGGGGCGGGGTGGTCGATCGCGGCGGTGTCGGCACCGCTGGCGACTGCCGTGGTCGGGTCGGTTCTCGCCGTGGGCGGGCACGGCCGCGCGCGGATCGCGCACGGTCCTTCCATGTGTGCGGCGACCCTGCTGGCATCTGCAGCTTGCCTGACGTGAAAAGATGTTCGAGTGCTGCGCTGGATAACTGCCGGAGAATCCCACGGTCCCGCTCTCGTCGCCATTCTCGAAGGAATGGTCGCGGGAGTCGAGGTGACCTCGGACGATATTGCCTCCCAACTCGCTCGCCGTCGCCTCGGTTACGGACGAGGGGCCCGAATGAGGTTCGAGGCGGACAAGGTCACTCTCACCGGTGGTGTGCGGCACGGGCGCACGATGGGTGGGCCCGTGGCGATCGAGGTCGGCAATACCGAATGGCCCAAGTGGGAACAGGTCATGTCGGCCGATCCGGTCGACGAGGCCGTGCTCGCCGATCTGGCACGAAACTCGCCGTTGACCCGGCCACGCCCCGGGCACGCGGATTTCTCCGGGATGCTCAAGTACGGCTTCGACGATGCGCGGCCGGTGCTCGAAAGGGCCAGCGCGCGTGAGACCGCGGCCAGGGTCGCCATCGGAACGGTCGCTCGCCAGTTCCTGGCACAGGCGTTCGGCGTCCACATCGTGTCCCATGTGATTTCCATCGGTGCGTCCGATCCCTACGTGGGGCCGCCGCCGGCAACCGCCGATCTCGATGCGATCGATGCTTCGCCGGTCAGAGCGTTCGACACGGCCGCGGAAGAGTCGATGATCGCCGAGATCGAGGCCGCGAAGAAGGACGGCGACACTCTCGGTGGAGTCGTCGAGGTCGTCGTGCACGGCCTGCCCGTGGGTCTCGGGTCGTTCGTCTCCGGCGAGCGCAAACTCGACGCCAGGCTGGCCGCTGCGTTGATGGGTATTCAGGCGATCAAAGGTGTGGAGATCGGCGACGGCTTCGAGACCGCGCGTCGACGCGGCAGTGTCGCTCACGACGAGATGAAGCCGGGCCCCGACGGTGTCCTGCGATCGACCAACCGTGCAGGCGGCATCGAGGGCGGCATGACCAACGGTGAAGCCCTGCGGGTGCGGGCGGCGATGAAGCCCATCTCCACTGTGCCGCGCGCGCTGGCCACGGTCGACATGTCGACCGGCGACGAGGCGGTGGCGATTCATCAGCGCTCGGACGTCTGCGCTGTTCCTGCAGCCGGTGTCGTGGCCGAAACGATGGTCGCTCTGGTGCTCGCTCAGGCGGCGTTGGAGAAGTTCGGTGGGGATTCGCTGGCGGAGACGGTGAGCAATGTCGACCACTATGTGAAGGGCGCCGCCGCCCGACCTCCACGATGAGCCCCTACGCGGTCCTCGTCGGACCGCCGGGAGCAGGCAAGTCGACCATCGGTCGCAGGCTCGCGCAGGCGTTGAATCTCGAACTGTTGGACACCGATGTCGCCATCGAGCGAGACACGGGGCGGACGATAGCGGACATCTTCTCCCGCGACGGCGAGCCGGCATTTCGGCAGATCGAGGAGCGGGTCGTCGCGGAGGCGTTGGCCTCGCATCAGGGCATCGTGTCCCTCGGTGGCGGGGCCGTGTTGTCGGCCTCGACTCGTTCGCTGCTGTCCGAGCATACGGTCGTATATTTGGAAATCAGTGTGGCAGAGGGGCTTCGGCGAACGGGAGCCAACACGGCTCGGCCGCTGCTCGCAGGGCCGGATCACCGCGCCAAGTATCAGGAGCTGATGCGGCATCGCCGGCCGTTGTACCGCTCGGTGGCTACCGTGCGGGTGCGGACGGACAGTCGCAGTCCGGCCCGTGTGGTGGGCCAACTGGTCGCGAAGTTGGCCGCTCTCGCTCCTGTTCCCCTCGCTGATCCGAACGACGAAACCCCCAGTAGATGAAGGTGATTCGATGACCGAGCCAGTGCGTGTCCAGGTCGAGACGGCCAATCCGTACCCGGTGATCATCGGCCGAGGTCTGTTGACGGACCTCGTCGACGAGCTTGCCGATACCACCACGGTGGCGATCTTCTATCAGCCGCCATTGGCCGAGACTGCCGAAGCCGTTCGAGCAACGTTGGCAGAGAAAGGAATCGACGCTCACCGCGTAGAGATTCCGGATGCCGAGGACGGCAAGGACCTTGCCGTCGCGGGGTTCTGCTGGGAGGTTCTGGGGCGAATCGGCCTCACCCGCAGCGATGCGATCGTCAGTCTGGGCGGGGGAGCGGCAACGGATCTGGCGGGATTCGTGGCGGCGACGTGGATGCGCGGAGTGCGAATCGTGCACGTCCCGACGACCCTGCTCGCCATGGTCGACGCAGCTGTCGGCGGCAAGACGGGCATCAATACCGACGCGGGCAAGAACCTCGTCGGGTCCTTCCACGAGCCTGCTGCCGTGATGATCGATCTGGCGACGCTCGAAACGGTGCCGAAGAACGAGATCGTCTCCGGGCTGGCCGAGGTGATCAAGACCGGATTCATTGCCGATCCGACAATTCTCGACATCATCGAGGCCGATCCCGCCGCTGCCCTCGATCCGACCGGTGACGTACTGCCGGAGCTGATTCGGCGTTCGGTGGAGGTCAAGGCAAAGGTCGTGGCTGCGGATCTGCGCGAGTCGAGCCTGCGTGAGATTCTCAACTACGGTCACACCCTCGCGCACGCCATCGAGCGGCGCGAGCAGTACCGCTGGCGTCACGGCGCGGCGGTATCGGTCGGTCTGGTGTTCGCGGCCGAGCTCGGACGCCTGGCGGGTCGTCTGGACGACGCCACCGCGGATCGGCACCGCTCCATTCTCGAATCGGTCGGCCTGCCGGTGACCTATGACGAACACGCATTCGGTGACCTGCTCGCGGGGATGCAGAAGGACAAGAAGAACCGTGCCGGTCTGCTGCGGTTCGTGGTCCTGGACGGTCTGGCCAAGCCCGGGCGGCTCGAAGGTCCGGATCCGGCCCTGCTCGTCGCTGCGTTCTCCGCGGTCGGGCGAGAGGCCCCCGCGGCGGGCGGTTCGGCGATCCTGCTGTAGTTGCCGCTGTCCGGCTCGCGCGGATACGAAAACGGGCGGTGACCGACGCAGTGCGCGTCGGTCACCGCCCGTAGCTTTCAGCGGTGGCGGTCAGGACCCGTCGGTGCCGCCTCGACGCTCGCCGCGCTTGTCCAGGCGAGGCTTGCCGTCGGCGTCCACGGCCGAGAACACTTCGGTGTCGGCATCGCTGTGCTCGGCAGCCCACTGGGGTTCGGCGTCGCTCGTCCCGGTGTCGCCGCCGGACTCGGCGTGGCCACTGTTGCCCGCGTTGACCAGTTGGCGTTCGCGTGTGCGCTCGGAATCGGACGCGGCCAGCTTCTTGTTGGCTTCGCGGTTGACGATCAATCGACCCACGAACACGGCCACGCTTGCGGCGATGAAAATGGTGAGGATCGTGAACGCAGCTCCGGAGGTGAGCTCGAAGAGCAGGCCGTTCTGGCCGAGGCTGAAGTCGACGACGAAATCGGCGATCCAGCTGAGGAGACCGCTGAGAAGTCCACCGACCACTGCGGCTTTGAGCCAGAGCATCGTCAGGTCTTCACCGTCGTCCGGGTCCGGATGCTTGCGACGATCGCGTACGCCGTCGATGCCGGCCCACACGATGATCACGAGCAGCACGAGGGCGTAACCCACCCATCGCAGTGCAGATCCGCTCAGCGGCCACGCCGACACTGCCGCCCCCAGCAGCAGTCGAACGACAAAGTTCGTCAAACCCATACCTATGCCACGCACTACCCACCCTGTCATGCGCCACAGCATATCCGCACTCGCCGATTTGTGTGTCAGGGACCACACGGCGTCGGTCCTGTGCAGCCGGGCGCGAGCAACTGACTGTGAGCAGTAATCTCGGAGCCATGACTGCCGATTTCGGTGCCCGTCGCGGTGCCCTACGAGAACTGTTGGCCGCCGATGGCCTCGATTCGATGTTGATCACCGATCTGCTCAATGTCCGATATCTGACGGGCTTCACCGGCTCCAACGCTGCTTTGCTCGTCGCGTCGGCCGATACGGCCGGGGCCGAGGACTCGACAGTGATCTGCACCGACGGTCGATACGTCACGCAGGTGGCCGAACAGGTACCGGATCTGCGTGCCGAGATCGACCGGGCCTCGGCGGTACATCTGCTGCGTTCGGGCGTCTCGGGTGTCGGTGGTCGAGTGGGATTCGAGAGTCACGTGGTCACCGTCGACGCCCATCGAGCATGGTCCGAACTCGATGGTGGTGTCGAGTTGGTGCGCGCGCCGGGCGTCGTGGAGTCGTTGCGGATGGTCAAGGACGAGTTCGAGGTGGGGTTGCTCAGGGACGCCTGCCGGGCGGCGGACGAGGCGCTGGCGCAGCTGATCGCAGGGGGCGGAATTCGGGCCGGCCGGACCGAACGGGAGGTGGCGCGCGATCTGGAATCGTCGATGCTCGATCACGGTGCGGACGCGATCTCCTTCGAGACCATCGTGGCGGCCGGGGCCAACTCGGCGGTTCCGCATCATCGCCCCACGGACGCGGTGTTGGCGGACGGCGATTTCGTCAAGCTCGATTTCGGCGCGCTGGTCGGTGGATATCACTCGGACATGACTCGGACGTTCGTCATCGGTACTCCGGCACAGTGGCAGCGTGATCTCTACGAGCTCGTGCAGCAGTCGCAGACTGCCGGACGAGAGGCGCTGACTCCTGGTGTGAGTACCGCTGCGGTCGATGCGGCGTCACGTTCGGTGATCGAGAATGCGGGCTACGGCGAGTACTTCCTCCACGGCCTCGGTCACGGTGTCGGCCTGGAAATCCACGAAGCGCCGGGAATCGCGAAGACGAGCACCGGTACACTGCTCTGCGGTGCAGCGGTCACCGTCGAGCCAGGTGTCTACTTCTCCGGCCGCGGCGGCGTTCGGATCGAGGACACACTCGTCGTTCGCGACGAGGGTCCGGAACTGCTCACCCTGACAAGCAAGGAACTCACGTCCGTCTAGCGCGCGAGCGGGAGCGAATCCAAGCACGTGGCCGACGGCGCGTCACGCGCACAACCGATTGAGGAGACGCGAAGCAAGTGGCTTCCACCAGCGATTTCAAGAACGGACTGGTTCTCAACCTGGAGAACCAGCTGTGGTCGATCATCGAATTTCAGCACGTCAAGCCCGGCAAGGGACCCGCGTTCGTGCGGACCAAGCTCAAGAACGTGCTCTCGGGCAAGGTCGTCGACAAGACGTTCAACGCGGGTGTGAAGGTCGACACCGCGACTGTCGACCGCCGCGATATGACGTACCTGTACCACGACGGTAGCGACTACGTGTTCATGGACGCCGACACCTACGACCAGCTCGCCATCGGTGAGGCCACCGTCGGTGACGGCGCGCGCTTCCTGCTCGAGAACCTGCGGGTTCAGGTCGCCATGCACGAGGGCGTCCCGCTGTACGTCGAACTGCCGGTGACCGTCGAGCTGGAGGTCAAGCACACCGATCCCGGTCTGCAGGGCGACCGTTCCACCGGAGGAACCAAGCCGGCGACACTCGAGACCGGAGCCGAGATCTCGGTGCCGCTGTTCATCAACACCGGTGACAAGCTCAAGGTCGACTCGCGTGACGGAAACTACCTCGGGCGTGTGAACTCCTAACGTGTCATCGAAGAAGTCGACCTCCTCCGCCGCGCAGAACGGTGCCCCGGGCGCGAAGAAGCTGGGCGCGCGCCACAAGGCCCGCAAGCGTGCGGTGGACTTTCTGTTCGAGGCGGAGGCGCGCAACGTAGACCCGGTGAACCTGACCGCCGAGCGCATCGAACTCGCACGCCGTGACGAGACGATCGCTCCCGTCAGTGATTACACCTCGACCCTGGTCGAGGGTGTCGCCGAGAATCTCGATCGACTCGACGGCGTGATCGCCGATCACCTCAAGGACTGGACTCTCACCCGCCTGCCCGCGGTCGACAGGGCCATCCTTCGCGTGGCGGTGTGGGAGTTGTTCCACGCCACCGATGTGCCACCGGTGGTCGCAGTGGACGAGGCCGTCGAGCTGGCCAAACAGCTGTCCACCGATGATTCGCCCGGGTTCGTCAACGGCGTGCTGGGTCAGATCGTCCTGGTCGCGCCGCAGGTACGCGCCGCGGCCGCGGCGGTCTCGAGCCGTCCGCAGTCCGATGCGTCCGGTGAAACACAGGTCGATACCGAGCAGTGATCGGAACGCCGAGGCTCGTGTGACCGAACGCTCTGCGAGCCTGCTGGTCATGGTTCGCAGAGCGTTGCTAGGCTCTACGCAGTTCTGTCAGACATCCTTTAACGATCCGTCCAGAGAGGCGGAGAAGGAGGTCGTAGTTTGCCTGCGCCCGAACGCCCTTCCGTGGACCCCGCAGTTCGCGAATTGCTGTCCCCGGCCGACGTGGGACGAACCATCTCTCGCATGGCTCATCAGATCATCGAGAAGACTGCGCTGGACGGTCCCGACTCACCGCGGGTGGTGCTGCTCGGCATTCCCACCCGCGGTACCACGCTTGCGGAGCGTCTCGCAGACCGCATCGAGGCGTTCTCCGGAGTGCGGCCCCCGCTCGGTTCGCTCGACATCACCTTGTACCGCGACGATCTGCGTAACAAGCCGCACCGTCCGCTCGAGCGCACCTCGGTGCCGACCGGCGGTGTCGACGACGCCTTGGTAGTGCTGGTCGACGACGTGTTGTTCTCGGGCCGGACGGTCCGCTCCGCGCTCGATGCCCTTCGGGATCTCGGTCGTCCCCGCGCAGTGCAACTGGCGGTGTTGATCGACCGGGGGCACCGTGAGCTGCCCCTACGTGCGGACTACGTCGGTAAGAACGTCCCGACCGCGCGCACCGAGGACGTATCGGTACTGTTCTCCGAGCACGACGGCCGCGATGGCGTCAGCCTGTCCGAGGGAGGACGGGGCCGATGAAGCATCTGCTCTCGGTCGCCGATCTCACCGTCGAATCGGCCACCGAACTCCTCGACGAGGCGGAACGCTTCGAGCAGGCGTTGCTGGGCCGAGAGGTCAAGAAGCTGCCGACACTGCGCGGGCGCACGATCATGACGGTGTTCTTCGAGAACTCGACTCGAACCCGAGTGTCCTTCGAGGTCGCAGGTAAGTGGATGAGCGCCGACGTCATCAACGTCAGCGCCAGCAGCTCGTCGGTGTCGAAGGGCGAGTCACTCCGCGACACCGCGATGACGCTGCGCGCCGCCGGTGCCGATGCGCTCATCGTCAGGCACCCCGCCTCCGGTGCCGCACACCAGATCGCTCACTGGACCTCGAATCAGGGCACCGGCGTCGACGGTCGTCCCGCGGAAGCCGTTCCTGGCGGCGGACCTGCGGTGATCAACGCCGGTGACGGCACTCACGAACACCCGACCCAGGCCTTGCTCGACGCCTTGACGCTGCGTCAACGGCTGGGGGACATCGCAGGCCGTCGAGTGGCGATCGTCGGCGACATCCTGCACAGCCGGGTGGCGCGCTCCAACGCGATCCTGCTGGCCAAGCTCGGTGCAGAGGTCGTGCTGATCGCACCACCGACTCTGCTGCCCATCGGCGTGGCCGGCTGGCCGGTGCGGGTCTCGCACGACATCGATGCAGAACTGCCCGGTCTCGACGCGGTGCTGATGCTCCGAGTGCAGGCCGAGCGCATGAACGGCGGTTTCTTCCCCTCCGCGCGTGAGTACTCGATCACGTACGGGCTCTCGCAGCGCCGACTCGAACTGCTGCCCGAGCATGCCGTCGTACTGCACCCGGGTCCGATGCTCCGCGGGATGGAGATTGCGTCCTCGGTGGCCGATTCTCCGAAAACTGCAGTTCTGCAACAGGTTACGAATGGAGTTCACGTGCGGATGGCGGTGCTGTTCCGATTGCTGGTCGGTTCGGACGGGGGTACGTCGTGAACGCGCCTACGAACTCCGTCCTGCTCCGCGGCGTGCTGCTGTACGGCGAGGGCCCCGAAACCGATGTCCTGATCACCGGAGAAGAGATCGCTGGAATCGGTTCGGACCTCGACGAGGACGGAGCCGAGATCGTCGATGCTCGCGGCCAGATTCTGCTCCCCGGATTCGTCGACATGCACACGCATCTGCGCGAGCCCGGGCGTGAGGACACCGAAACCATCGAATCAGGCTCGGCAGCAGCAGCTCTCGGTGGCTACACCGCGGTGTTCGCGATGGCGAACACCGACCCGGTCGCCGATTCGGTGGTCGTGACCGATCACGTCTGGCGGCGCGGACAGGAAGTCGGTCTCGTCGACGTCCACCCCGTCGGCGCGATCACCGTCGGCTTGAAAGGCAAGCAACTCGCCGAGATGGCCACGATGGCCGCGGGAATCGGCCGAGTGAAGATGTTCTCCGACGACGGACACTGCGTCGACGACCCGCTCATCATGCGCCGAGCATTGGAGTACTCCAGTGCGCTCGGCGTACTCGTCGCTCAGCATGCCGAGGAACCGAGGTTGACCGTCGGTGCCGTCGCCCACGAGGGTCCGAACGCGGCGCGGCTCGGACTGGCAGGCTGGCCGCGGGCGGCCGAGGAATCGATCGTCGCGCGCGATGCGTTGCTCGCCCGCGATGCAGGCGCGCGGGTGCACATCTGTCACGCCTCCACCGCAGGCACCGTCGAGCTGATGAAATGGGCTCGTGCGCAAGGCATTTCGATCACCGCCGAGGTCACTCCGCATCACCTCCTGCTGGACGACTCGCGCCTGGAAACCTACGACGCGATCAACAAGGTGAACCCTCCGCTGCGCGAGAAATCCGATGTCGAGGCCCTGCGCAAGGGCTTGGCCGACGGCGTGATCGACTGTGTGGCAACCGATCATGCTCCACATGCCGAGCAGGACAAATGCTGTGAATTCTCGGTGGCCCGACCCGGAATGCTGGGACTCGAAACTGCACTGTCCATCGTGGTCGACACCATGGTGAGACCTGGATTGCTCGATTGGCGCGGCGTGGCGCGAGTGATGAGCGAGCGCCCGGCCGAGATCGTCGGATTATCGGACCAGGGCCGGCCCATCGAGATCGGTGAAATCGCCAATCTGACAGTGGTGGACCCGGAATCCAGTTGGACCGTGTCCGGCAAGAACCTCGCCAGCGTCGCGCACAACACGCCGTTCGAGGACATGAGCTTCTCCGCGAAGGTGACCACCACCGTGCTCCGCGGCCGTATCACCGTCCGCGGCGGAGCCGTGGCGAGCAGAGCAGGGGAGTAGCGCCGTGGACCGAGTTCTCATCGTCATCGGTTTCGTTCTGTTCTGGGCGCTGATGATCGCGCTCGTCTTGTGGGGTTGGCGGGGACGGCAGAAGCGTCAGGAAGGGCTGATCGGCGAGTTCCCGGCTGTGCCCGAGGATCTCGGTGCCACCCACATCGAGCCCGCCACGGGTCTCTACGTCGGCAGCACGATCGCGCCCAGCTGGCAGGACCGTATCGCCGTCGGTGATATCGGTCATCGCGCCACCGGCGAGCTGTCCCGACACGAGAAGGGAATCCTCCTCGATCGAGACGGCGAATCGCCCATCTGGATTCCGACGGAATCGATCCGCGCGATCCGCACCGAACGCGGGCTCGCAGGCAAGGTCATGACGAAGGACGGGCTGCTGGTCATTCGCTGGGAGCTGCCGACGGGTACCGAGATAGACAGCGGCTTTCGGGCCGACGACAAGCAGATCTACCCGGTGTGGACAGCGAGTGCCACCGGAGAAACCAAGGAGGAAACCGCGTGAGCAGCGCAGTTCTTGTTCTGGAGGACGGCCGGACGTTTCGCGGCACCACTTTCGGAGCCCAGGGGCGCACGCTCGGTGAGGCCGTGTTCTGCACCGGAATGACCGGCTACCAGGAAACGCTCACCGACCCGAGCTATCACCGGCAGATCGTGGTCGCGACAGCGCCGCAGATCGGCAACACCGGCTGGAACCAGGAAGACGGTGAGGCGGCCAGCGCCCAGGATCCGAACAAGATCTGGGTCGCCGGATACGTCGTTCGCGATCCCGCTCGCCGCACGTCGAGCTGGCGTTCGACCGGAACGCTCCAGGACCAGCTCGAGGCACAGAATGTCGTGGGTATCGCGGGCATAGACACTCGCGCCCTGGTGCGGCATCTGCGTACCCGCGGCTCGATGCGCGCAGGAGTGTTCTCGGGCGATGCGCTCGGAACCTCCGAGGAGATGCTCGAGCAGGTACTCGGCCAGCCGTCGATGCTCGGGGCGGATCTCGCCGGTGAAGTGACCACCGGTGCCGGATACACCATCGAGCCGACCGGGGACGCTCGATTCACCGTCGTCGCCGTCGACCTCGGGATCAAGACCAACACGCCGCGGATGTTCGCCGAGCGCGGCATCCGCGTGCACGTGGTTCCCGCGAACACCAGCATCGATCAGGTACTCGAGCTGAACCCGGACGGGGTGTTCTTGTCGAACGGCCCGGGCGACCCGGCCACGGCAGACAGCAGCGTCGCGCTGACCAGGCACATCCTCGAACGTGAGCTGCCGCTCTTCGGCATTTGCTTCGGCAACCAGATATTCGGGCGGGCACTGGGCCGGGGGACCTACAAGATGAAGTTCGGCCACCGAGGCATGAACATTCCGGTGATCGAGCACACCACCGGCCGGATCGCCATCACCGCACAGAACCACGGGTTCGCTCTGGAAGGCGACGCGGGCGAGGAGTTCGACACCGATTTCGGTCGAGCCCGGATCTCGCACACGTGCGCCAACGACGGCACCGTCGAGGGCGTCGAGCTGATCAGCGGTCGCGCCTTCTCCGTGCAGTACCACCCCGAGGCCGCGGCAGGCCCACACGACGCCGCCTACCTCTTCGACCGTTTCACCAGCGTCCTTCAGGAGAGCAAGTAATGCCACGCCGTACAGACCTGAACCACGTCCTGGTCATCGGATCCGGCCCGATCGTCATCGGTCAGGCCTGCGAGTTCGACTACTCCGGCACCCAGGCCTGCCGAGTGTTGCGCGAGGAAGGACTTCGCGTCAGCCTCGTCAATTCCAACCCGGCAACGATCATGACCGATCCCGAGTTCGCCGACGCCACCTACGTCGAGCCGATCACGGCGGAGTTCATCGAGAAGATCTTCGTCCGTGAGGCCGAACAGGGCCACCCGATCCAGGCTGTGCTCGCCACGCTGGGTGGACAGACGGCACTCAACGCCGCTGTCGCGCTGCACGATCAGGGCATTCTCACCAAGTTCGGCGTAGAGCTGATCGGTGCCGATTTCGACGCGATCCAGCGGGGCGAGGACCGGCAGAAGTTCAAGGACATCGTGGCCAAGGTCGGTGGAGAATCCGCCAAGTCGGCCGTCTGCTACACGATGGACGAGGTTCGCAGCACCGTCGCCGAGCTCGGGTTCCCGGTCGTGGTTCGTCCGTCGTTCACCATGGGCGGTCTCGGGTCGGGGCTGGCCTACGACGACGAGGATCTGACTCGGATCGCAGGCGGCGGACTCGCCGCCTCGCCCTCGGCGAACGTCCTCATCGAGGAGTCGATCCTCGGGTGGAAGGAGTACGAACTCGAGCTCATGCGCGATGGCCGCGACAACGTGGTGATCGTGTGTTCCATCGAGAACGTCGATCCGGTCGGCGTCCACACGGGCGACTCGGTGACCGTCGCTCCGGCCATGACACTGACCGACCGTGAATACCAGAAGATGCGGGATCTCTCGATCGACATCCTGCGCGAGGTGGGCGTCGATACCGGCGGCTGCAACATCCAGTTCGCGATGGACCCGTCCGACGGCCGACTCGTCGTCATCGAAATGAACCCGCGCGTGTCGCGGTCCTCGGCGCTGGCGTCGAAGGCAACCGGATACCCCATCGCGAAGATGGCCGCCAAGCTCGCCATCGGCTACACCCTCGACGAGATCGTCAACGACATCACCCGGGAGACCCCGGCGTGCTTCGAGCCGACGCTGGACTACGTGGTCGTCAAGGCGCCGCGGTTCGCGTTCGAGAAGTTCCCCGGTGCCGACGGTACGCTGACCACGACGATGAAGTCCGTCGGCGAGGCGATGTCCATCGGCCGCAACTTCACCGAGGCCTTCGGCAAGGTGATGCGCTCGCTGGAAACCAAGCGCGCCGGTTACTGGACGGGTTCGGACGTGGAGGCGGACAGCCTGGAAGCGCTGCTGAAAGACCTGTCGGTTCCGCAGGACGGTCGGATGTACGGAATCGAGAAGGCGTTCGCACTCGGTGCCACCCTCGAGCAACTGTTCGAGGCGACCAAGATCGACCCGTGGTTCCTCGATCAGTTCCAGCAGATCCACGAACTCGGCGTGCAGGTCCGCGAAGCCGCAGAGTTCGACGAAGAACTGCTGCGTCAGGCGAAGTATCACGGCCTGTCCGACCGCCAGATCGCGGCTCTGCGTCCCGAACTGGGTGGTGAGGACGGTGTACGTGCGCTGCGCGACGAACTCGGTGTGCATCCCGTCTACAAGACGGTCGACACCTGCGCCGCCGAGTTCGAGGCCAAGACGCCGTACCACTACGGCACCTACGAGCTCGACCCGGAAGCCGAATCCGAGGTCGCCCCGCAACCGGACCGGCCGAAGGTACTGATCCTGGGCTCCGGTCCCAATCGCATCGGACAGGGCATCGAGTTCGACTACAGCTGCGTGCATGCGGCTCTGACGCTGTCCGAGGCCGGCTACGAGACGGTGATGGTCAACTGCAACCCCGAAACCGTCTCCACCGACTACGACACCGCCGATCGCCTGTACTTCGAGCCGCTCACTTTCGAGGACGTGTACGAGGTGTACCGGGCCGAGGCGGCATCGGGCACGGTGCGGGGCGTCATCGTCCAGCTCGGTGGGCAGACCCCGCTCGGCCTGGCGAAGCGACTGAAGGCGGCAGGCGTACCGATCGTCGGAACCTCGCCCGAAGCAATCGATCTCGCCGAGGATCGCGGTGAATTCGGCAAGGTGCTCGACGCGGCCGGACTACCGGCAGCGAAGTACGGCACCGCGACGACATTCGACGGAGCTCGTGAGATCGCCGCGGGTATCGGCTACCCGGTGCTGGTGCGGCCGTCCTACGTGCTCGGCGGGCGCGGCATGGAGATCGTCTACGACGAGGCGTCCCTGGCGACGTACATCTCCAACGCGACCGAGATATCGGACGACCGACCGGTGTTGGTCGACCGCTTCCTCGAGGATGCGGTCGAGATCGACGTCGACGCACTGTGCGACGGCACCGAGGTGTACATCGGCGGCATCATGGAACACATCGAGGAGGCCGGTATCCACTCCGGTGACTCCGCATGTGCACTCCCTCCCATCACCCTCGGCAAGACCGACCTCGAGAATGTGCGGCGATCCACCGAAGCCCTCGCGAAGGGAATCGGAGTGCAGGGTCTGCTGAACGTGCAGTACGCGCTCAAGGACGACATTCTGTATGTCCTCGAGGCCAATCCGCGTGCGAGCCGCACGGTACCGTTCGTCTCCAAGGCCACCGCGGTTCAGCTTGCCAAGGCCTGTGCACGGGTGATGCTGGGGGAGAGCATCGCCGAGCTGCGGACCGCAGGCATCCTGCCGGAGTCCGGTGACGGCGGCACGGTGCCTGCCGGTGCACCGATCGCCGTCAAGGAAGCGGTGTTGCCGTTCAACCGATTCCGGCGTGCGGACGGAACCGGGGTCGACACGCTGCTCAGCCCGGAGATGAAGTCCACCGGTGAGGTGATGGGCATCGATTTCGACTTCGGTACTGCTTTCGCCAAGAGCCAGACCGCAGCGTACGGATCGCTGCCGTCCGGCGGCGCGGTATTCGTCTCGGTCGCGAACAAGGACAAGCGGTCGCTGATCTTCCCGGTCAAACGACTCGCCGATCTGGGCTTCACCGTTCTGGCGACCGAAGGTACTGCAGATGTGTTGCGGCGCAACGGAATCAAGTGTGAACAGGTGTACAAGCAGTCCGGCGAGGACGTGCCGAGCGGCGAGCGGACCATCGTCGAGCGCATCCTGGCCGGTGACGTCGCCATGGTGATCAACACTCCGTACGGCAACTCGGGCCCCCGCGTCGACGGATACGAGATTCGTAGCGCAGCGGTGGCGCAGAACATCCCGTGCATCACCACGGTGCAGGGCGCGTCGGCTGCCGTGCAGGGAATCGAGGCCGCGATCGCAGGCGGAATCGGAGTGCGTTCGCTGCAGGACCTGCACGCGGGTCTGAAGGAGGGGTTGGGAGCCTGAGGCGGGTTGTCCGAGTCGACCGAGAGTCCGAGGAGCTGGGAGCGGTATGAGTGATCACAGTTGGTCGAACCGGTTGCGTTCGGCGGTGCGGGCGCGCGGACGGCTGTGCGTCGGCATCGATCCCCACCCCGCATTGCTCGAAGCCTGGGAGCTACCTGCCTCGGCAGACGGTCTCGAGGTGTTCGCCGAATTGTGCGTCGAGGCGTTCGTCGGCGAGGTTGCGATCGTCAAGCCGCAGGTGGCGTTCTTCGAGGCTTTCGGTGCTGCCGGCTACGGGGTGCTCGAGCGCACGGTCAGTGTGCTGCGGGACGCGGGCACGTTGGTGATCGCCGATGCCAAGCGCGGCGATATCGGCACCACGATGGATGCCTATGCCAGGGCCTGGCTGGAGCCGTCGTCGCCGCTGTCCTCCGACGCGGTCACGGTCTCGCCGTACCTCGGCTTCGATTCGCTGGGGGAGACCGTCGAGCGAGCGGTACGCCATGACCGCGGACTGTTCGTTCTCGCCCGGACCTCGAACGGGGAGGGGGCAGGGTTGCAGCAGGCCACGACGCCGCACGGCGTATCGGTGGCTCAGTCGATCGTCGACTCCGCCGCCGCGTGCAACCGCGTCGACGCGGACACCGTGGGACTGGTCGTCGGGGCCACTCGAGATCACGGTCTCGATCTGTCGGGATTCACCGGTCCTGTGCTCGCTCCCGGGCTCGGGGCGCAGGGGGCGACGGTGACCGATCTCGCGGAGATATTCCGCGACTGTCGAGACCTGTTGCTACCCAACTCTTCGCGTGGAGTCCTGGCCGCCGGCCCATCGGTGACGGCACTACGCGACGCGGCGCGAGTGCTACGCGACGAGGTCGAAGCCGCTCTCGCCTAGTCGACCTCGCCTGCCTCCGGCAGTGCGGGGGTGGGTTAGCGGTCGACGCCGGTCGTCGGTACGGTCGCTAACGCTGCCGACGAACACGGTGGACTCCCTCGCCGCCTACCCGGTGGTCGGAGCCGCGTCGGTGAAACACACCAGATCGGCGCGCAGAAGATCGATCCGATACGCCGGATCGCCCGAACGAGAAGACGGAGGAACCGACAGTGGCCCTTCCCCAGTTGACCCCGGAGCAGCGCGCGGCTGCCCTCGAGAAGGCAGCTATCGCACGCAAGGCTCGTGCCGAGCTCAAAGAGCGTCTCAAGCGTGGCGGCACCGACCTCAAGCAGGTGCTCACCGATGCCGAGACGGATGAGATTCTCGGCAAGATGAAGGTCTCCGCCCTGCTGGAGGCGCTGCCGAAGGTGGGCAAGGTCAAAGCTGCCGAATTGATGACGGAATTGGAGATTGCGCCTACCCGTCGACTTCGTGGTCTCGGAGATCGGCAGCGCAAAGCGCTGTTGGCGAAGTTCGATTTCGAGGCCTGACGACTGTGAGCAGTGACACCGCGGCCGCACCTGTTCCGTCGACGGCGCGGGGTCGATTGGTGGTGCTGTCCGGGCCCTCGGGCGTCGGCAAGTCCAGTGTCGTTCGACTCGTTCGCGCGGCATTGCCCGATCTCGTCTTCAGCGTGTCGGTCACGACGCGCTCGCCGCGCCCGGGCGAGATCGACGGTCAGGACTACCACTTCGTGTCTGCGGAGGAGTTCGACCGGATGATCGCCGACGGTGAGCTGCTCGAGTGGGCGAGCATTCACGGTGGCCTGCAGCGTTCCGGGACTCCGACCGCGCCTGTCGATGCCGCTCTCGACGCGGGAAGTCCGGTGTTGCTCGAACTCGATCTGGCCGGGGCCCGTGCAGTGCGCGTGTCCAAGCCCGAGGCGCTGCTGGTGTTCATGGCTCCGCCGACGTGGGAAGATCTCGTCTCTCGACTGGTCGGGCGAGCGACCGAGGAAAGCGCTGCCACCGAGCGGCGGCTGGAAACTGCGCGTGTCGAATTGGCCGCACAGGACGAGTTCGACACGGTGGTTGTCAATACCGATGTCGACCACTCGTGCGAACAGTTGGTATCCTTGTTGGTCGGTAGGTCGTCGGTCGGCACAAGCTGACCATTCCCACGGCGCACGAGGCCTAGACCAGCTAGTTCGTAGTATCAACGATGCAATTTCAGGAGATCATCAGTGAGCAGCACTTCAGCGGCCGTTTCCGATTTCGACGGACGCAGCGCTCTGCCGGCCTACGACACGCCGCTCGGCATCACCAATCCGCCCATCGACGAATTGCTCGCCCGCACGTCGTCCAAGTACGCCTTGGTGATCTACGCAGCCAAGCGTGCGCGTCAGATCAACGACTACTACAACCAGCTCGGTGACGGCATCCTCGAGTACGTCGGACCGCTCGTCGAGCCGGGTCTTCAGGAGAAGCCGCTGTCGATCGCTCTTCGCGAGATCCACGCTGATCTGCTCGAGCACACCGAAGGCGAATAAGAACCCCACAGAGGACACCTGACTTGCGCGTTGTCGTCGGAGTCGGCGGAGGTATCGCCGCCTACAAGAGTTGTTCACTCATCCGTAGCTTCACTGAGAGCGGGCACCAGGTTCGAGTGGTTCCGACGTCGTCGGCCCTCGAATTCGTCGGGCGTGCCACGTTCGAGGCGCTGTCCGGACAGCCGGTCCACACCGGCGTCTTCGCCGACGTACCAGAGGTCCCGCATGTCCGTCTCGGCCAAGAGGCGGACCTGGTGGTGGTGGCACCGGCCACTGCCGATCTGATGGCTCGGATCGCGGGCGGTCGCGCTGACGACCTGCTCACGGCAACTCTGCTGACCGCGCGGTGCCCGGTGATCCTCGCACCGGCGATGCACACCGAGATGTGGGAGCATCCCGCCACGGTCTCCAATGTCGCCACCCTTCGAGGGCGCGGCACGCACGTGCTCGAACCGGCCTCCGGGCGGCTGACCGGACGCGACACCGGTTCGGGACGGCTGCCGGAGCCTGCCGAGATCTTCGCGCTGTCGATGCTGCTGACCGAACGCGCGGACGCACTACCGCGCGATCTCGACGGTCGGCACGTGCTCGTATCCGCCGGCGGAACTCGCGAGCCACTCGACCCGGTGCGTTTTCTCGGCAATCGCAGTTCCGGCAAACAGGGCTACGCGCTCGCGCGAGTAGCCGCCCAGCGCGGGGCCCGCGTGACTCTGGTCGCGGGCTACACCAGCGACCTCGACGCCCCGGCCTCGGTCGATGTGGTGCAGGTCAAGACCGCATCGGACATGCGGGACGCCGTTCGTAAGCACTCGGTCGGTGCCGATGCCGTGGTCATGGCGGCCGCCGTCGCGGACTTCCGCCCGGAGTCGATCGCGGTCAACAAGATCAAGAAGGGGTCGAACGAACCGTCATCGATTCCGTTGACCCGCAACGACGACATCCTGGCAGGGCTCGTTTCTGCTCGTCACGACGGCGAACTTTCGCCCTCGACCGTCATCGTCGGATTCGCCGCCGAGACAGGCGATGCGGACGGTGATGTACTGACGTACGCGCGGGCCAAGCTCGAGCGAAAGGGCTGCGACCTGCTCGTGGTCAACGCGGTGGGGGACGGCCGAGCGTTCGAGGTCGATCACAACGACGGGTGGTTGCTCGGCTCGGACGGTTCCGAGTCCGCGTTGGGTGAGGGTTCGAAGGCTCTCCTGGCAAGCCGCGTGCTCGATTCCGTGGCTCAGATGCTCGATGCCCGCAGTCCTCGAGCAACGTCGGGTCCGCGATGACGGCGCGGGTGTTCGAGCGATGTCGCCGGTAGGTTTGCCAGGTTCGGTCCTGGGCGATGTACACCGAGGGAATGTCCAATTCAGTTGAGTGCTCGGCCGACGTGATGCGTCGGGTCGGCAGGAACATGCGTCGAGAGGAAGTCCGTGAGCACGTCCGGAAGTCGGCTTTTCACCAGTGAGTCCGTTACAGAAGGTCATCCCGACAAGATCTGCGACGCCATCAGCGATTCGATTCTCGACGCTCTGCTGGCGGAGGATCCGCGAGCCCGGGTCGCCGTGGAGACGTTGGTCACCACCGGTCAGGTGCATGTCGCGGGTGAGGTCAACACCACCGCGTACGCGGACATCCCGAGGATCGTGCGCGAGAAGGTACTCGAGATCGGCTACGACTCGTCGGCCAAGGGCTTCGACGGGAACTCGTGCGGAGTGAACGTCGCTATCGGTGCACAGTCTCCGGAAATTGCTCAGGGCGTTGACAATTCGCACGAATCGCGGGTCGAGGGACTGTCGGAGGACGAGATCGACCGCCAAGGCGCGGGCGACCAGGGGTTGATGTTCGGCTATGCCAACACCGACACACCCGAACTGATGCCGTTGCCGATCGCATTGGCGCATCGGCTCGCTCGTCGGCTGACCGAGGTTCGCAAGGACGGCGTACTGCCGTACCTGCGCCCGGACGGCAAGACTCAGGTCACCATCGAGTACGAGGGCGACGATGCTGTCCGTCTCGACACCGTGGTGATCTCCAGTCAGCATGCCGCCGACATCGATCTCGACAACCTACTGACGCCGGATATTCGCGAGAAGGTGCTGGGGTCCGTTCTCGCGGAGTTGAACGTGCCGACGCTGGATACCTCGGACGTGCGGTTGCTGGTCAATCCCACCGGAAAATTCGTCCTCGGTGGGCCTATGGGTGATGCCGGACTGACCGGCCGCAAGATCATCGTCGACACCTACGGCGGTATGGCGCGGCACGGCGGTGGCGCATTCTCCGGTAAGGACCCGTCCAAGGTCGATCGCAGCGCGGCGTACGCGATGCGGTGGGTTGCCAAGAATGCTGTTGCTGCCGGGTTGGCCGATCGAATCGAGGTCCAGGTCGCGTACGCGATCGGGAAGGCGGCACCGGTCGGGCTGTTCGTCGAGACCTTCGGCACCGAGAAGACCGATCCGGTCCGGATCCGAGCTGCGATCAGCGAGGTGTTCGACTTGCGTCCCGGTGCGATCATTCGTGATCTGGATCTGCTGCGTCCGATCTACGCTCCTACGGCCGCGTACGGTCACTTCGGCCGCACCGACATCGATCTGCCGTGGGAGTCCACCGATCGCGCGGACAAGCTTCGGGACGCTGCGGGCCTGTAAGCACGTCGACGACCGTCCTGCACGTACTCTGCACGCACGGCGCAGTGTGCTCGCGTGCCGAGTCCCGTCGGGGCGAGTCGAGGAGGAGGTGTGGTGGCGTTCGCAGGACGGGTGGCGGCGTCGGATCTACCGATCGCCCGCATTCTCCCGATGTTGCCCCTGCCACATCTCGACCGCGAGTTCGACTACCTCGTGCCGGAAGAGTTCAGTGGTGACGCGCAGCCCGGTGTCCGGGTTCGTGTGCGGTTCGCGGGCCGGCTGGTCGACGGCTTCTTGCTGTCCCGGCTCGCCGAAACCGAACATTCCGGCAAGCTCGGATGGCTCGATCGTGTGGTGTCCCCGGAGCGGGTGCTGACTCCGGAGATCGCCGAGCTCGCCGGAGCGGTGGCCGATCGCTACGCCGGAACGCGCGCGGACGTGCTGCGCCTGGCGGTCCCGGCCCGCCATGCCCGGGTCGAAGCGGAGGTCACACCCGTTGTCGAGACCCCGAACGACGCTGCCGTCGACCGTGCTGCGTGGTCCGCATACATCCACGGCTCGAATTTCCTCGATGCCCTGGCATCCGGTCGCGTTCCGCGCGCTGTATGGCAGGCACTGCCCGGGGAGCAGTGGTCGGTTCGGTTGGCCGAAATGGCGGCCGTCACGGTGGCGAGCGGTCGCTCTGCGGTGCTGTTGGTTCCCGATCAGCGCGATCTGGACCGCCTGGAGACGGCATGCACGGCATTGCTCGGCAGCGAGCGGGTAGTGGCCCTGTCTGCCGGACTGGGCCCGGCGAAGCGTTACCGGCAATGGTTGCGATGCCTTCGGTCGGTACCGGTGGTCGTGGTGGGAACCCGCAGTGCGGTATTCGCTCCGGTGTCCTCGATCGGCATGATCGCGATCTGGGACGACGGCGACGACAGTTTTGCCGAGCCACGCTCTCCGTATCCGCATGCACGCGAGGTGGCTCTCCTCCGAGCGCACGTGTCCGAGGCGGCAATGGTGATCGGAGGGCATTCACGCACTGCGGAGGCCGAAGCACTCGTCGATTCCGGTTGGGCCCACGATCTCGTCGCTCCACGTGAGCTGATTCGACAACGTCAACCACACGTGGTGGCTCTTGCCGATTCGGATCACGCCCTCGCACGGGATCCGGCCGCGCGCGTTGCGAGACTGCCGGCAATCGCCTTCGAGGCGGCGCGAGCGGCGTTGAAAGCGGATGCCCCCGTACTGGTTCAGGTTCCCCGCGCCGGCTACGTGCCGTCGCTGGCGTGCGCCAAGTGTCGTAATCCGGCACGGTGTCGGCGCTGCAACGGTCCGCTGGCTCTGCCGTCGGCCGCCGACGGCGACGGGGCGGGGAGCCCGACGTGTTCATGGTGCGGAATCGCGGACGCGGCCCATCGATGCACGGTGTGCGGATCCCGCAATCTCCGTGCAGTGGTGATCGGGGCAGGCCGAACGGCCGAGGAACTGGGACGGGCGTTTCCCGGCGTGCCGGTGCACAATTCGGGCGGCGCGGCCGTGCTGGACTCCGTGAAGTCCGGTCCTGCGTTGGTGGTCTCGACGGTCGGTGCCGAGCCGACCGTCGAGGGTGGTTACGGGGCTGCGTTACTGCTCGACGGCTGGGCCTTGCTCGGTCGTGCCGACCTACGCGCTGCCGAGGAGGCCTTGCGTCGGTGGATGACGGCAGCAGCGATGGTGAGACCTGGAGCCATCGGTGGCCGGGTGGTGGTCGTTGCGGAGTCGGAGATACCGACAGTGCAGGCTCTGGTCCGCTGGGACCCGCTGTGGCATGCGCGAAGTCAATTGGACGAGCGCGTAGAGGTGCGCTTTCCGCCGGCCGTTCACGTCGCCGCGATCGATGGCACCACCGAGGCGATCACTGCACTGGTGGACACTGCCGAACTTCCGGAGGCAGTGGAGATTCTCGGACCCGTGGATCTACCGGACGGGCAGCGGGCACCGGCAGGCGGCGGCGAGGACACGCTTCCCGGTGATGTACAGAGATTGCTGATTCGCGTACCGCGCAGCACTGGGGCTGCCCTCGCGCGAGCGCTCGCCACCGCGCAGGCATCGCGAAGCGCGAAGAAGCTCGGTGGCGGAGTGCGGGTGCAGATCGATCCGATTCGTATCGGATGATGCTGCGGTCGCGGCTCCACGTGGCCTAGGGTTTCGTCGGGGTGGCGCACACGGCGCCGACGAGAGGTGGGATCGGCGAGATGAAGAGAAGGCAGCTCTTTCGGCGTGCGACAACAGGTTTGGCTGTATTGATCGGGGCACGGCTGGTAGCACCGGAGACCGCCGGAGCATTGCCGGGTACGGGTTCGGCGCAACCCGCGAGGCCTACGGTTCCACTCGACCGCTTGGTGCAGATCGTGTCGCTGTCACATATCAACGATCCAGAGTTCACCCCGATCTTTCCCGGCGATCCCGAGTTCTCGCTCGAGACCGCATTCACCGTGGCCGAGGACGGCTTCTACCTTCAATATGTCAAAGAGGGGGAGCACACCGGTACGCATTGGGGAGCACCCGCGCACTTTCGGGAGGGTGGACTGACCGCCGACCAACTCGATCCCGAGGATCTGTTTCTGCCGGCGGTGAAGATCGATATTCGTGATCGAGCGGCGACCGATCCCGATTACGCCATCACGGTGGCGGATCTGCAGAATTGGGAGAAGAGCAACGGGCCGATTCCGCCTGGCTCTGCCGTCATCGCGTGGACCGGGTGGGCGTCGCGCTGGGGTACCGACGCCTACGCCAACGCGGATTCGGACGGCGTGACCCACCAGCCCGGTTTCTCTGCCGAGGCCGCGCAATGGCTGATAGACACCGGCAAACTCGGCGAGCGAGGTGCGCTCGGCACCGATACCTTCGGTCCGGATCTGGGAAACGACGAGACGTATCCGGTATCGGTCAAGCTCTACGATCGGCGTCGAATCAGCCTCGAGAATCTGACGAATCTGGAGGCCATTCCGACCACCGGTGCCTACGTTCTGGTCGGCGGAACGATCAACCGGGACGGGTCCGGTTCCCCTGCAACGATTTTCGGACTGGTACCCCGCATACCCTGATCGAGGAGGTTCGGTACCTCGCTGAGAATGCCCGAGGAGTCGTAGGCGTAGATGCCGGCTTTGCCCCCGTGTTTGGCCCGGTACATCGCGCGATCGGCCAATCGCATCAGCTCGTCCTCCTCGACGTCGTCGATGCGATGGGGTTTCGAGTAGGGGGTGCCGTCGTCGTTCGTCTCGCACCGGCCGATCTGCACCACGCCCACGCACGCGCCGACCGCCACGGGCCGACCGTCGATGACGTGTGGGGAACGCAACGCCGACGCAATCCGTACAGCCGTCGCGTGCCCGGTCTCGAGGTCCACGCGAACCAGGACGGTGAATTCGTCCCCTCCGTAGCGGGCCACGACCCCGTCGACGACACATCGTTCGAGGCGGCGCGCGAGCTCGATCAACAGCTGGTCGCCGCCGGCGTGGCCGAATCGGTCGTTGACGCTCTTGAAGTCGTCGAGGTCGATCAGCAGCAGAACGGCCTGCCCTCGTCCGGCTCGGACGTCGGCCACTGTCGATCGAAGGTGTTCGTCGAAGGACGACCGGTTGAGCAGGCCGGTGAGCCCGTCATGGTGTGCTCGGTGCGAGAGTTCCGCCTGCGCCCGAGACAGGCTGCGGAGCAGATTGTCGTGCTGGATCAAAGTGATCATCTGGCGAACGAGCGCGAGGAGCACCACTGCCGAGCCGACGACGATGACGGGGGAGTCCAGTTCGCCGGTGTGCACCCAGACGAACGCCAGGACCACTCCGATCACGCCCATGAGTGCGTACGGCAGCAGCAGTTGCGTTCGTTCGACGGCAGCGGACTTCGGTGGTAGCTGCGCAGTGGATGTCGTGCCGGTGGTCGAGCGGTCGGCATCGATCGTGCTGGGGGTGGCAGCCGCGAGTGCGATGAGTGCAGTGCCCGCGATGAATCCACTGTCGGTCAATACCGGCATCATGTCCGCTCCGACGGCGACGAGATAGGCATAGATGCTGTCGGAGACCGCCATCATCGAAATGCCCGAGCCGAGCAGGGCGAGCTGCGTCCGGTACCGCGCGGAGGTCCTGGAGATGGTCGCGAGCAGCACGATCATGGCCACCAGAACCAGATCGGTGATGGGGTACATGATCGCCACGAGGAACTCGAGTGAGTGCGATCGCGTCGATCGCACGGTGGCTCCGAGTGCGGTCGCCCACGACAGCACGAACAGGGAACCGACGATGATGGCACCGTCGAGCAGCGACATCGACCAGAGGTGTCGGGTACCGGCCGCGGCGCGCCGCGGCGAGAGGCCTGTGAACGCAAGCAAGGCGGGAACGGCGAACACGGGAAACAGAAAGAAGCCGACGTCTGCGACGGATGTGGTGGGTAGAGGTGTGTTCAGAGCGGATCGGTAGAACGCCCATACCGCCATCCCCGCGCTCCAGCAGGCCATTCCTGCGGCCATCGATACTCGCCAGTGCCGTTCGGAACCCGTTCTTCGGGACGCTGTCCGCCAGCACACGACGGTGGCGGTGACACCGCCCGCCAGTTGCGCGATGTCATCGATCAGAACCGAAGTGCGGTGGCCGAGGACGCCGGTCCCAGCCACCAGGACGACCGACAGCACGCAGCCGAGTACGACGGCGACGCGTCGAATCGGTGGTCCGGTCATCGGCCCTCCTCCTTCGTCTGCGGACACCGGCGATCCGGCCGCTGAATTCGGTTCGCCCGATATCGGCAGTTACAGATCGCGCCATCCTAACGAGAGGCGGCGGTGGGCGAGGGATTCCGCGGATGCGGGTGCGGACTGTTCGTCCCGATACCTTGTCAAAGTTCTATTGCCGATATATCGTCGACTTGTCGAACGATAAGAAGGAGAACGACATGAAGTACGCATTCGAAGGATTCGCACACGAATTCGGCCGTCGGGGAGGACCCCACATGCGGGGCTTCGCACCCGATGCAGGCGGTCGCGCTCGTCCACATGGTGCGCCGTTTCAGATGTGGGCGGCGCAGACCGACGAGCACGGAAATCCGGACGACGGCCATCGAGATCGCGGCCGAGGGAAGAGGGGTGAACGAGGTAGGCGTGGTGCCGGTGGTCCGATGGGGCGAGGTCGCATACAGGGTGGTTTCGGGGCCGGTGGTTTCGGACCCGGTGGTTTCGGGCCACATGCAGATTTCGGCCGGGGTCGAGGTCGCGGCGGGCGAGGTCGACGTGGTGATGTGCGCGCGGCGATTCTGCTACTGCTCGAGGACCGTCCGATGCACGGATACGAACTGATCCAGCAGATCGCCGAGAAGAGCGATGGCACGTGGAAGCCCAGTCCTGGTTCGATCTATCCGGCACTGGCCCAACTCGAGGACGAGGGTCTGGTGTCCATCGACAAGGTTGCCGGACGCAAAACCGCGGCACTGACCGGCGAGGGGCGCGAGTTCGTCGACGCCAATCGCGGCGACCTGGGCAGTCCATGGGACGACGTTGCAGATTCCATCGGAGTGGACGCCCGAGACCTGCGTGGACTCATCGGCCAGTTGATGGGAGCGGCAGGGCAGGTCGCAAGCGTCGGGACCGCCCGGCAAGTGGAGCGGGCCGCGGAGATCTTGACCGATGCCCGTCGGTCGCTGTACCGCGTTCTTGCGGAGGACGACACCCCGGATCGAGGATCGACGGACGCTGTGTCCGATCCCGACGCAACGTGATCGCCAGGTGCGGAATCGCCTGTTGCAGTCCCGACTCCCTAGGATGAACCACTGATGTGAATTCGTTCGTCCCAGGGAGTTGCCTTCAGTGCGCGTTGTCTTTGCCGGAACACCGGAACCCGCAGTCCCGTCCCTTCGGCGGCTGTTGGAGTCCGAGCGCCACGAGGTGATCGCGGTGGTGACCAGGCCCGATTCCGCGTCCGGTCGCGGACGTAAGACCGTTCGCTCGCCCATCGGACAGCTGGCCGACGAGCATGGGATTCCGGTGTGCACGCCCGCGAAGCCCTCGGAACCGGATTTCGTGTCGCAGCTGGTCGACCTGGCACCGGATGTGTGCCCGGTCGTGGCCTACGGAGCGTTGCTACCGCAGCCCGTGCTCGACATTCCCCGCTTCGGATGGATCAACCTGCACTTCTCGTTGCTGCCCGCCTGGCGCGGCGCTGCCCCGGTGCACGCGGCCATCGCAGCGGGCGACGACATCACCGGTGCCTCCACGTTCCTGCTCGACGCGGGCATGGACACCGGCCCGGTACTCGGCGTCGTCACCGAGCGGGTGCGGGCAACCGACACCACGGGGGAGTTGCTCACCCGATTGGCGTCGAGCGGAGCCGAGTTGTTGGCCGCCACGCTCGACGCGATCGAGGACGGCACCGCAGGCGCGCAGCCGCAGCCCGAGGACGGTGTCTCGTACGCGAGCAAGGTGACCGTCGATGCCGCGCGGATCGACTGGAACCGCTCCGCAGCGTTCATCGACAGACACATCAGGTCGGTCACCCCTGCGCCCGGTGCCTGGACGACGATCGGTGAACTCCGCGTCAAGGTCGCCCCGGTGCAATGTTCGTCGGACACGCTCGAACCGGGCGTGATCGAGGTTCGGAAATCGGGCGTGCACATCGGAACAGGCACAAGCGCAATCGTCCTGGGCGATATCCAACCGCAGGGCAAGAAACTGATGAAGGCACTCGACTGGGCGCGCGGCGCCCGGCTGGACGAGACGGCGGTAGCGCGATGACAGATCCCGACAGACCTCGCAAGCGCCAGTCGGGAAGGCCCCGAAAGGTCACCAAGAACTCGCCCGGGGTCAGAGGCCCGAAGGGGAACCGGCCCCCGCAGGGAGCGGGCCCACGTGCCATCGATGCCATCGATCCGGCGCGTCGCGCCGCACGTGATGTGCTGAAAGCGGTCCGCGAGCGCGATGCCTACGCCAACCTGGTGCTACCAGGCCTGCTGAGAGAGCGAAAGCTGGACTCGCGCGATGCCGCACTGGCAACCGAACTCGCCTACGGTGCGTCCCGCGCTCGGGGTGTGCTCGACGCGGTGATCGCTCATTCGGCCGGCCGTCCGGCCGGAGAGATCGATGGGCCACTGCTCGATATTCTGCGGCTCGGTACCTATCAGCTCCTGCGTACGCGGGTGGCACCGCACGCCGCCGTCGCGACCTCCGTGGATCTCGCTCGGTCCGAATTCGGCACCGGCAAAGCAGGTTTCGTCAATGCTGTTCTGCGCCGCGTGTCCGAACGCACGTCCGCCCAGTGGGTCGACGAGCTCGCTCCAGCCGCGGCTGTCGATCCGGTCGGCCATCTCGCATTCGAGTACGCGCACCCCCTATGGATCGCGCAGGCGTTCGCCGACGCGCTCGGCGCGGACGCCGGCGAACTCGCCGCAGTGCTCGAAGCCGACGACGCTCGCCCCTCGGTCCACCTGGTCGCTCGGCCCGGCGAGATATCTGCAGAGGAATTGGCGCTGATCACCGGGGGAGAAGAAGGTCCGTACTCCCCGTACGCGGTGCACCTCGACGGAGGCGATCCAGGCAAGCTCGACGCCGTCCGAGACGGCCTGGCCGGAGTCCAGGACGAGGGCAGTCAGCTCGTCGCCCGGGCACTGACCCTTGCGCCGCTCGTCGGTGAGGACGGCGGCCGATGGCTCGATCTCTGTGCCGGCCCCGGCGGCAAGGCTGCCCTGTTGGGAGCAATCGCCGGCATCGACGGGGCCAGGGTCGACGCTGTCGAACCGACGCCGCATCGGGCCGATCTGGTCTCGAAGACGACCAAGGACCTTCCGGTGACGGTGCACACGGTCGACGGACGAGCATCCGGACTCGGCGGCGGCTACGACCGTGTTCTCGTCGATGCCCCGTGCACCGGCCTCGGGGCCCTGCGCCGTCGCCCCGAGGCGCGGTGGCGTCGGCAACCGTCGGATGTGGCGGCCCTGGTGACGCTGCAGAGAGAACTGTTGGCGGCCGCCATCGAACTGGTCCGACCCGGCGGTGTGGTGCTGTATTCGACGTGCTCGCCGCACCTGTCCGAAACCGCCGCCGTCGTCGCAGACGCGGTTCGACGATACGGAGTCGACCAGCTCGATACCCGCGAGCTGGTTCCCGGGGTGCCGCAGCTCGGTGACGGCACGTCGGTGCAGCTGTGGCCGCATCGACACGGCACCGATGCGATGTTCATGGCGGCGCTGCGTAAGCCACTGTGATCAGTTGCCGGCCAGGAACGTCTCGGCCAGCTTCTTCGGGGCATAGACCAGCCACCCGTCGATGATCAGTTCGCGCAGTTCGTCGTCCTCGGTGTTCTCGAGGTCGACCAGCACAGCCGCGAACCCGTCGAAGTGCGAGATGCTGAAGCATGCGCGAGGGTGTGCAGCGAGAATGGCCTCTTTTTCGTGCAGGTCGGCGGTGCGCACGGCAAGAATCGGCCCGCTGGGCGCAGTGGCGTCGCCGAATCGCTTCAGATCGGCTTTGCTGAACGGACGAATCCACGCGAACACACTTTTTCCCACGGCCCAGGTCGGATGCCCGTACCGGACTCCTTCGGTGACCTCGGGCAGTGCGGCGATCATCGCCGTCGCGGAGTCGATGGTGGCCATGGGCGAACGATACCGGCTGGGCTAGGCTCGTCAATCGTGGTTTCCCCGATGATTGCCCCCTCCATCCTGTCCGCCGATTTCGCCCGGCTCGCCGCCGAAGCCGAGGCCGTATCCGGGGCCGATTGGCTACATGTCGACGTCATGGACGCGCATTTCGTACCCAACCTCACCCTCGGGCTTCCGATCGTGGAAAGTCTGTTGAAGGCGACGAGCATCCCGCTCGATTGCCACCTGATGATCGAGGATCCGGCGCGTTGGGCTCCGCCCTACGCCGAGGCGGGCGCGTACAACGTCACCTTCCACGCCGAGGCGAGCGACGACCCCTCCGCGGTGGCGCGCGACATCCGGGCCGCCGGTGGCAAAGCGGGCCTGTCCGTCAAGCCCGGAACCCCCATCGAGCCGTACCTCGAGATCCTGCGCGACTTCGACACACTGCTGGTGATGAGTGTGGAACCGGGATTCGGCGGGCAGTCGTTCATGCCCGAGGTGCTCTCGAAAGCCGCGGCGGTTCGGAAATTGGTCGACTCCGGTGATCTGCGATTGGTGATCGAAATAGACGGGGGCATCAACTCCGACACGATCGAGCAGGCCGCGGAGGCAGGCATCGATTGCTTCGTCGCAGGATCGGCCGTCTACAACACCGACGACCCGGCCGCTGCCGTGCGCGGTCTGCGTGCCCGAGCCGCCCGCGCCTCGCACCACCTGTCGTAGTGGTTGCTCCGGGCGCCGTCTCGATCGCGGAGGCCATGGCCCTCGCCGTCGACGCATCCGAGACGGCCCGGGGAATCAGCAGCCCCAATCCCGCCGTCGGTGCGGTGATTCTCGACATCGACGGCACCGTCGTCGGCATCGGGTCGACGCGGCCGCCTGGTGGGCCTCACGCCGAGGTGGTCGCCCTGGCCGAGGCCGGGGATCGGGCCCGGGGCGGTACGGCGGTGGTGACGCTGGAGCCGTGCAACCACACCGGCCGCACCGGACCGTGCTCGAAGGCCCTGATCGACGCAGGCATCGTCGCGGTCGTGCACGCTGTCGCCGATCCGAATCCACTCGCGTCCGGCGGCGCAGAGACCCTGCGGGCTGCGGGCGTTCGCGTCGAACAGGGAATCGGTGAACGTGAGGTGCGCCAGGGTCCGCTGCGAGCCTGGTTGCACAAGCAGCGCACCGGGAGGCCGCACGTGACGTGGAAGTACGCCGCAACCCTCGACGGGCGCAGCGCCGCAGCAGATGGAACCAGCCAGTGGATCACCGGACCACAGGCGCGAGAGCACGTGCACACCGAGCGGGCCAAGCTCGACGCGATAGTCGTCGGCACCGGAACAGTCCTGGCGGACGACCCGCGGCTGACCGCACGCCTGCCCGACGGCACCCTTGCTCCGCATCAGCCCGTGCGAGTCGTCGTGGGCTCGAGACCGACGCCCTCGACGGCGAGAATTCGTAATGCCGATGCGCGCACGATGTTCCTCGACACGCACGATCCGCTGGCGGTGATCGATGCGCTGGACGAGTACACCGACATCCAGATCGAAGGTGGTCCCACCTTGGCCGGCGCGTTCCTCGCTGCCGGGGTGGTCGATCGCGTCGTGGCCTACCTCGCCCCGGCCGTGTTGGGCAGCGGATCTGCAGCGGTGGAGAATGCGGGCATCGGAACAATTGCCGACGCAATTCGGTTTCGCACGGAAACAGTGACCATGATCGGCAACGACATCCTGATCGGCGTCGTGCCCGAAGGAGCGAAGTAGATGTTCACCGGAATTGTCGAAGAACTCGGCGAGATCCTCGCGAAGGACGACTTGTCCGACGCTGCTCGCTTCACCGTCCGCGGCCCGGTGGTGACCTCGGACGCGGGCCACGGCGACTCCATCGCGGTCAACGGAGTCTGCCTCACCGTCGTCGAGGTGCTCGCCGACGGCGGTTTCACCGCCGACGTGATGCAGGAGACCCTCGACCGATCGTCGCTCGGAGCCCTGAGCGTGGGCAGCCGCGTCAACCTCGAACGTGCAGCCGCACTGGGCAGCAGACTCGGCGGGCACCTCGTGCAGGGCCACGTCGATGGCACCGGAACCATCCTCGGCCGCTCGCCGTCCGAGAACTGGACCGTGGTGCGTGTCGGCATGCCCACCTCGGTCGCGCGCTACGTGGTGGAGAAGGGCTCGATCACGGTGGACGGCGTCTCGCTCACCGTGTCCGGATTGGGCGTCGACGACGGCTCGCACTGGTTCGAGATCTCCCTGATTCCCACCACCTTGGACCTGACCACCCTCGGCAGGGCGGAGGTCGGTTCGCCGGTCAACCTCGAAGTCGACGTGATCGCCAAGTACGTGGAGCGGCTGCAGACGATCGACGCACAGTAAGTACTGTTGAGGTGCACGCCGTGAGCGATGCACGGAGAATTCCAGGGCGCTGAGCCAGGCCCGAGACGTATGGAGCGCACTTTCGTGACCAGGTTCGACAGTATCGAGCGCGCAGTTGCGGACATCGCTGCGGGCAAAGCAGTGGTGGTCGTGGACGACGAGGACCGCGAGAACGAGGGCGACTTGATCTTCGCCGCCGAGAAGGCCACTCCGGAACTGGTCGCCTTCATGGTTCGCTACACCTCGGGCTACCTCTGTGTGCCACTGTCGGGTGAGGATTGCGACCGCCTCGGTCTCCCACCGATGGTCGCCACCAACCAGGACAAGCACGGCACCGCGTACACCGTCACCGTCGACGCACGCGAAGGCATCGGCACCGGAATCTCGGCCTCCGATCGCGCGGCCACGATGCGACTGCTGGCCGATCCCGACACCGGCGCGGGCGACTTCACCCGCCCCGGCCATGTGGTGCCACTGCGGGCCAAGGACGGCGGCGTACTGCGTCGCCCGGGCCATACCGAGGCAGCCGTCGATCTCGCCCGGATGGCCGATCTGCGGCCTGCGGGCGTGATCTGCGAAATCGTCAGCCAGAAGGACGAGGGCTCGATGGCCCAGACCGACGAACTGCGCGTCTTCGCCGACGAGCACGATCTCGCGCTGATCTCCATCGCCGATCTCATCGCATGGCGTCGCAAGCACGAAAAGCATGTCGTCCGAGTTGCCGATGCCCGGATCCCCACCGAACACGGCACGTTCCGCGCCGTCGGCTACCAGAGCATCTACGACGAGGTCGAGCACGTTGCGTTGGTGCGCGGTGACATCGCCGGGCCCGACGGTGACGGCAGCGACGTCCTGGTTCGAGTGCACTCCGAATGCCTCACCGGCGATGTCTTCGGCTCGCTGCGCTGTGATTGCGGACCGCAATTGGACGCCGCCCTGGAAATGGTGGCCGCCGAGGATCGCGGCATCGTGCTGTACATGCGCGGGCACGAGGGCCGCGGAATCGGCCTGTTGCACAAGCTCCAGGCCTATCAGCTCCAGGACGCCGGCTCCGATACCGTCGATGCCAATCTTCAACTCGGTTTGCCTGCCGATTCCCGCGACTACGGCATCGGCGCACAGATTCTCGTCGATCTCGGCGTCTCCTCGATGCGGCTGTTGACGAACAATCCGGCCAAGCGAGTCGGACTGGACGGGTACGGACTACAGGTCACCGAGCGGGTGCCGATGCCGCTGCGCGCCAACGCCGAGAACCTCACCTATCTACGCACCAAGCGCGACCGGATGGGACACGATCTGACCGGCCTCGACGAGTACGAAAACGGTCATTCCGCAGGCTCCACTCCCGCCCAAGAGAACGGAGTCAACCCATGAGTGGTGAAGGCGAGCCGACCCTGCAGCTCGCGGGCGCGAGCGACCTCGAACTGGCCATCGTCGCAGGCCAGTGGCATCGAGAGATTTCTCAGGCGTTGCTCGACGGCGCACTACGCAAAGCCGAGTCCGCGGGGGTCAAGGACGTCACGGTCATTCGCGTCGCCGGGGCCATCGAGCTGCCTGTCGTTGCACAGGCGCTGGCCCGCAACCACGATGCCGTTGTGGCGCTCGGTGTCGTGATCCGCGGGGGCACTCCACATTTCGAGTACGTGTGCGACGCCGTCACCGCAGGCCTGACGCGAGTGTCGCTGGACGAGGGCACCCCGGTGACCAATGGCGTGCTCACCACCAACGACGAGCAGCAAGCCCGTGATCGTGCCGGCCTGCCCGGTTCGTTCGAGGACAAGGGTGCCCAGGCCACCGCTGCCGCGATCGACACCGCCCTGACGCTCAAGCATCTACGCCAGCCCTGGACCAACCAGGAGTTCACATGAGTACCGGTACGCCGCCGGGCTGGGACATGGAAGTGAAGTCGCGCAAGTCGGCGCGGTTCGCCATCGCGGCCGCGGTGCTGCTGGTCGTGGCTCATTCGACCGTCGCCGTCCTGCTTCGAGTCTCTCCGACGGGCGTGTACTTCCGCACTGCCGACCAACTCGCGATGGCAGGGATCGGGATCCTGCTGGGCGGCCTTGCCCTGCTGCTCACTCGGCCCCGTATCCGCGTCGGTCCTGCGGGTGTCGCGGTGCGGAACGTGTTCTCGGAACGCTTGATCGAGTGGGACCTCGTGCGCGGATTGTCGTTCCCGGACGGTGCGATGTGGGCCCGAGTGGACATTCCCGACGACGAGTTCATCAATGTGATGGCGATCCAGTCCAACGATCGCGAGCATGCTGTCGCGGCGGTTCGCAGGTTCCGCACCCTCGAACGCAAGTATGCGCCCGTCGAGGTCGATCAGGACTGACGTCCTCGGGTCGGCACGGCAGCTGAGCTGCGGATGCGGAGAACGTCGGACCCGACGGCTAACGTGGAACCCGTGTCCGACCCCGCTACCTACCGCCCGGCCACCGGAACCATCCCGGTGGAGCCGGGGGTGTACAAATTTCGTGATCAGCACGGTCGCGTCGTCTACGTAGGAAAGGCCAAAAGCCTGCGCAGTCGGCTCAATTCCTACTTCGCCGACGTCGCCTCGTTACATCCCCGCACACGCCAGATGGTGACCACCGCGGCGTCCGTCGAATGGACGGTGGTCACCACCGAGGTCGAAGCACTGCAGCTCGAATACAACTGGATCAAGGAGTTCGATCCTCGGTTCAATGTTCGGTATCGCGACGACAAGAGCTACCCGATGCTCGCGGTGACGATGAACGAGGAGTTCCCGCGGCTGTTCGTCTACCGAGGGCCCCGGCGCAAGGGTGTGCGGTACTTCGGTCCGTACGCACATGCCTGGGCGATTCGCGAGACGCTGGATCTGTTGCTCCGGGTGTTTCCTGCGCGGACCTGTTCGACCGGAGTGTTCAAGCGACACAATCAGATCGGTCGTCCCTGCCTGCTGGGCTACATCGACAAGTGTTCGGCTCCGTGCGTCGGTCGGGTCAGCCCCGAGGAGCACCGCGCCACCGTCGAGGACTTCTGTGATTTCTTGGCAGGCAAGACCGACAAGCTCGTCCGGCAGCTCGAGAAGAAGATGCAAGCGGCGTCCGAGGATCTGGATTTCGAGACCGCCGCCCGACTGCGCGACGACGTCGGAGCGCTACGCCGCGCGTTGGAGAAGCAGGCGGTGGTGTTGGGGGACGGCACCGATGCCGATCTCGTCGCCTTCGCCACCGATGCCCTCGAAGCCGCTGTGCAGGTCTTCCACGTCCGCGGAGGCCGAGTGCGAGGTCAACGCGGCTGGGTGGTGGAAAAGGCAGGTGAGGTGATCGAGCGGCAGGACGAGGCCGATCTGCCGGCCCTCGTCGAACAGTTCCTCACTCAGTTCTACGGCGAGCAGGCCGCGCTGACGGCACAGGCACCGAGCGGTGATGACGGTGGATCCAATGCCGTTCCGCGCGAGGTACTGGTGCCGGTGCTACCGGACAATGCCGACGAGGTCCAGCAGTGGCTCAGTGAACTTCGGGGGTCGAACGTCACGGTGCGCGTTCCCCAGCGCGGCGACAAGAAGGCGTTGGCGGAAACCGTCGAGCGCAATGCCAAGGAGGCCCTGCAGCAGCACAAGCTCAAGCGGGCAGGCGATTTCACGTCGAGATCTGCCGCGCTGCAGGGTATTCAGGAAGCTCTCGATCTGGATTCGGCACCGCTGCGCATCGAGTGCATCGACATCTCACACGTGCAGGGAACCGACGTGGTCGCGTCGCTGGTCGTCTTCGAGGACGGATTGCCTCGCAAGAGCGACTACCGGCACTACGCGATCAAGGAGGCGGCCGGCGACGGACATTCGGACGACGTCGCCAGCATCGCCGAGGTGACTCGTCGCCGGTTCCTACGACACTCGGCCGACGGATCGGCCGGAGGAAGCGGTGGCGATCTCGCACCGGAGGCCGCGCTGGATCCGCAGACCGGCCGACCGCGAAAATTCGCCTACCCACCCAACCTGTTCGTCGTGGACGGCGGTGCACCTCAGGTCGCCGCGGCGGCCGCGGTGCTCGACGAGCTCGGAGTGACCGACGTGGCGGTGGTCGGTCTTGCGAAACGGCTCGAAGAGGTGTGGGTACCGGGGGAGGAGGATCCGGTTATTCTGCCGCGCACGAGCGAGTCGCTGTATCTGCTGCAGCGTGTCCGCGACGAAGCACATCGGTTCGCGATCACGTTCCATCGCAGTAAGCGCTCGCGGCGGATGACGGCATCGGCACTGGATTCGGTTCGCGGACTCGGTGAGTCGCGTCGAACGGCCCTGGTCGCACATTTCGGCTCGGTCGCCAATCTCAAACGTGCGACGGTCGCGGAGATCGTAGAGGTACCGGGAATCGGCGAGACCACGGCCAAGTCGGTGCTGGCCGCGCTCGGTTCCGACACGGACGACGCCGATGTAGGCGATGATGACAGCGCAACGTCAACGACATCGGGCGAGAACACGACGGAACATGCGATTGCACCGCGTGTGGAATCGGCGGGACAGGCTTCGTAGTGAGCGAACACCAGACACAGAGACATCCACCGTCCGAGGAGCGCGTCGAGCTGCTCGCGCAGGATCGGTCGCGGCACGACGGGATAGAGGTGGCACTGGTCACCGGAGTCTCCGGTGCCGGGCTGCGCACCGCAGCGAAGATTCTCGAAGACCTCGGGTGGTACGTCGCCGACAACCTACCCCCCGAGCTCATCTCCAAGATGGTCGATCTCGGACTGGAATCCAAACCGCGAATCGAAAGACTCGCCCTGGTGATGGACGTCCGAAGCAGACTGTTCACCGGGGATCTGGGCTGGGTGGTGCGTGAGCTCGATTCCAAGGGCGTGCGCAACCGAGTGCTGTTCCTCGACGCATCAGATGCCGTCCTCATCCGCAGGTTCGAATCCAACCGGCGCAGCCACCCACTGCAGAACGACGGTCAGGACGCCACGCTGACCGAGGGCATCACCGCCGAACGGTTGCGGCTCTCTGCGGTCAAGGCGGCGGCGGATCTCACGGTGGACACCACGGCGCTGTCGGTCCATCAGTTGCGTCGCAAGATCGAGACCGTCTTCGGTGACGGTGGCGCTACCGGTGTCGGTGTCACCGTGCAGTCGTTCGGTTTCAAATACGGCCTACCGATGGACGCCGATCTGGTCTGTGACGTCAGATTTCTGCCCAATCCGCACTGGGTACCCGAGCTGCGAGAACACACCGGCCAGGACGTGGACGTCCGTGACTACGTCCTGGGGCAGGACGGTGCCCGGGACTATCTGCAGACGTACACCCACCTGTTGAATCTGACGATCGAAGGATACGTGCGGGAAGGCAAGAGATACATGACGGTCGCCGTCGGTTGCACCGGAGGCAAGCATCGAAGTGTCGCCATGACCGAGGCCTTGGCCGGCATTCTCGCCGAACAGGGTGACGTGTCGGTCCGGGTGCTGCATCGCGATTTGGGTCGCGAATGAGCGAATTCGGTACCGAGGTGCTCGGATCGGGTCCGAACGTCGTCGCCCTCGGCGGTGGACATGGTCTGTATGCCACCCTGTCGGCGGCCCGGCTTCTCGGACACGACGTCACGGCCATCGTCACGGTCGCGGACGACGGCGGGTCCTCGGGACGGCTACGGGCTGAGCTCGGGGTCATTCCCCCCGGGGACCTGCGCATGGCGCTGGCTGCGCTGTCCAGCCCCGACGAGCGGACGCGATTGTGGACCGATGTCCTGCAGCATCGGTTCGGTGGTACCGGCGCGTTGGCCGGACATTCCGTCGGTAACCTCATTCTGGCCGGGCTCACCGAGGTGCTGGGCGACCCCATCGCCGCCCTCGACGAGATGGCGCGCACCCTCGGAATCGAGGGACGTGTGCTTCCGATGTCGCCGATCGCGCTCGACATCGAAGCGGACGTCTCGGGACTCGAGGACGATCCCCGCGTCAGCCGCGTCATCAGGGGACAGGTTGCCGTGGCCACCACTCCAGGCAAGGTTCGACGAGTGCGACTGCTGCCACCGGACCCGCCTGCCTGCCCGGAGGCGCTCGCCGCAATCGAGGCGGCCGACCTCGTGGTACTCGGGCCGGGCTCGTGGTTCTCGAGCGTGATTCCGCACGTGCTCGTGCCGGATCAACGGGCCGCGCTGGCTCGCACGTCCGCTCCGAAAGTGCTCGTGTTGAACCTGGCACCCGAACTGGGAGAGACCACCGGATTCTCCGCAGAGCGCCATGTCCACGTACTCTCCCAACACGCACCTGATTTGGGAATCGACTACATCGTGGTCGATTCCGCCTCGGTCCCGGAAGGCAACAACCGCGAACATGTAGCGCGGGCTGCGGCTCGGCTCGGTGCCGAGGTCGTCTACGTCGACGTTGCCGAAAACGGCACTCACGCACATCATTACGGCAAGCTTGCTGCGGCTCTCGGCTCCATCGTGTCGTCCACCGGCGACACCGGGTCGGCTGCCGCACGCAGAGAGGGGATCACTTCGTGGCCATGACAGCGGAGGTCAAGGACGAGCTGAGCAGGCTCACCGTCAGTCAGGTCAGTTGTCGCAAGGCCGAGGTGTCCGCGCTTCTGCGATTTGCCGGTGGACTCCACATCGTCGCCGGCCGAGTGGTAGTCGAGGCCGAGGTCGATCTCGGGTCCATCGCACGACGCCTACGCCGAGAAATCTTCGAGCTGTACGGCTACTCCTCGGACGTGCACATGCTCGGCGCGGGCGGACTGCGCAAGACCTCGCGATACGTGGTCCGTGTCGCGAAGGACGGGGAGGCGCTGGCCCGCCAGACCGGCCTGCTGGACCTGCGTGGCCGTCCGGTTCGCGGGTTGCCCGCTCAGGTCGTCGGCGGCACCGTCGGAGACTCCGAGGCGGCCTGGCGCGGTGCGTTCCTGGCGCACGGCTCCCTCACCGAACCCGGCCGATCCTCGGCGCTCGAGATCAGCTGCCCAGGGCCGGAAGCTGCGCTCGCCCTCGTCGGAGCCGCCCGGCGGCTCGGCGTGGCCGCAAAAGCTCGTGAGGTTCGCGGAACCGATCGGGTGGTCGTCCGGGACGGCGAGGCGATCGGCGCGCTGCTCACTCGGATGGGGGCACAGGACACCCGGCTCGTCTGGGAAGAGCGACGGATGCGGCGCGAGGTCAGAGCCACGGCGAACCGACTGGCCAATTTCGACGACGCCAACCTGCGCCGGTCGGCTCGCGCCGCCGTTGCCGCCGCGGCGCGCGTCGAGCGGGCACTGCACATCCTCGGCGACGACGTGCCCGATCATCTGGCCGCGGCCGGCTCGCTCCGCGTGCAGCATCGTCAGGCCTCACTCGAGGAACTCGGCCAGTTGGCCGATCCGCCGATGACCAAGGACGCGGTGGCAGGCAGAATCCGACGGCTGCTGTCCATGGCCGATCGCAAGGCCAAGGAAACCGGAATTCCGGACACCGAGTCCGCGGTCACGGCCGAGCTGCTCGACGAGGCGTGATCGCCACGCACGAGTGACGCGCGCGCTCGGCCAACGCGCACACTAGGGTGGTAATCGCGTGTGGCAACCCCGCACGCAGGCACGAACAGACATCTGTTTACACAACTTTTAGGAGCGAACAGTGACGATCCGGGTAGGCGTCAACGGCTTCGGCCGCATCGGGCGTAACTTCTTCAGGGCTGTCGACGCGCAGAAGGCGCTCGGTACCACCGACATCGAAATCGTTGCTGTCAACGACCTGACCGACAACGCATCGCTCGCACACCTGCTCAAGTACGACTCGATCCTGGGTCGCTTGCCGCACGATGTATCGCTCGAGGGCGAGGACACCATCGTCGTCGGTGGCCAGAAGATCAAGGCACTGTCGCTGCGCGAGGGCCCGTCCGCACTTCCGTGGGGTGACCTGGGCGTCGACGTCGTCGTCGAGTCCACCGGCATCTTCACCGACGCTGCGAAGGCCAAGGGCCACCTCGACGCCGGTGCCAAGAAGGTCATCATCTCCGCGCCCGCCAAGGGCGAGGACATCACCATCGTGATGGGCGTCAACGACGACAAGTACGACGGCAGCCAGAACATCATCTCCAACGCGTCGTGCACCACCAACTGCCTCGGTCCCATCGCCAAGGTCCTCGACGACGAATTCGGCATCGTCAAAGGCCTGATGACCACGGTCCACGCGTACACGCAGGATCAGAACCTGCAGGACGGCCCGCACTCGGACATGCGCCGCGCGCGTGCCGCCGCGCTCAACGTGGTGCCCACCGGCACCGGCGCAGCCAAGGCCATCGGCCTGGTGCTCCCGCAGCTGCTCGGCAAGCTCGACGGCTACGCCCTGCGTGTCCCGATCCCCACGGGTTCGGTCACCGACCTCACCGCGAACCTGGCCAAGAGCGCCTCGGTGGAGGAGATCAACGCGGCGATGAAGGCTGCTGCCGAGGGCCCGCTGAAGGGAATCCTGAAGTACAGCACGGACCCGATCGTGTCCTCGGACATCGTCACCGACCCGCACTCGTCGATCTTCGACGCGCCGCTGACGAAGGTCATCGACGACCAGGTCAAGATCGTCTCCTGGTACGACAACGAGTGGGGCTACTCCAACCGCCTCGCCGACCTCATCGGTCTCGTCGGCAAGTCCCTCTGACCGATGGCTGTCAAGACACTGCAAGATCTGCTCGATACCGGTGTCGAAGGACGTGGCGTCCTCGTGCGATCGGACTTCAACGTCCCGCTCGAGGACGGCACGATCACCGATCCCGGCCGCATTCAGGCTTCGATTCCGACGCTGCAGGCGTTGGTCGAGGCCGGTGCCAAGGTCATCGTCACTGCGCACCTGGGAAGGCCCGAGGGCAAGCCCGATGCGAAGTACAGTCTGGCTCCGGTCGCGGCCAAGCTCGGTGAGCTACTCGGACGCCACGTGCAACTCGCGGGCGACGTGGTGGGTCAGGACGCAGAGGCGCGGGCCGAGGGGCTGACCGACGGTGACGTGCTGCTGTTGGAGAACATCCGCTTCGATCCGCGCGAAACCAGCAAGGACGAGTCGGAGCGCGCGGCGTTGGCTCGCGAACTCGTCGCGTTGGCCGGGGACGACGCGGCCTTCGTCTCCGACGGATTCGGCGTCGTGCACCGCAAGCAGGCGTCGGTGTACGACGTGGCCACGTTGCTGCCGCACTACGCAGGCACGCTCGTCGCGGCCGAGGTGGAGGTCCTGGCCAAGCTGACCGAGGATGCGACGCGTCCGTATGCGGTGGTGCTCGGCGGCTCCAAGGTCTCGGACAAGCTCGGTGTCATCGAGGCGTTGGCCCCCAAGGTCGACACCCTCGTCATCGGCGGCGGTATGGCATTCACTTTCCTTGCAGCACAGGGCTATTCGGTAGGAAGCTCGCTGTTGCAGGAAGATCAGATCAGCGTCTGCAAGGACCTGCTCGAGCGCTTCGGTGACGTCATCCACCTTCCGGTCGACATCGTCGTCGGGGACAAGTTCGCTGCCGATGCCGAGGCGAAGACCGTGAAGGCCTCCGAGATTCCGGACGGCTGGATGGGACTGGACATCGGCCCGGACTCGGTCAGTCGTTTCGCCGTGGTGCTCTCGAACGCCAAGACCGTCTTCTGGAACGGCCCGGCAGGGGTGTTCGAGTTCGACAAGTTCTCGGCCGGTACCAAGGGCATCGCGGAGGCGATCATCGGGGCCACCGAGAAGGGTGCATTCAGTGTGGTCGGCGGCGGTGACTCCGCGGCAGCGGTCCGCACCCTCGGACTGCCCGACGACGGTTTCTCGCACATCTCCACCGGCGGCGGTGCTTCCCTCGAATACCTCGAGGGCAAGCAGCTGCCCGGTCTATCCGTCCTGGAGGCGTAACGCATGGCACGCAAGCCGCTCATCGCGGGCAACTGGAAGATGAACCTCAACCACCTCGAGGCCATCTCGCTGGTGCAGAAGATCGCGTTCTCTCTGCCCGAGAAGTACTTCGACAAGGTCGACGTGACGGTGATTCCGCCGTTCACCGATATTCGTAGTGTGCAGACTCTGGTCGAGGGCGACAAGCTCCTGCTGACCTACGGGGCACAGGACGTCTCGGCGGAGGACAAGGGTGCCTTCACCGGCGAGATCAGCGGTTCGATGCTCGCCAAGCTGGGATGCACCTTCGTCGTCGTCGGTCATTCCGAACGTCGGACGTTGCACAGCGAGGACGACGCCGTCGTACTGGCCAAGACGAAGGCGGCCCTGAAGAACGGCCTGACTCCGATCGTCTGCATCGGCGAGGGCCTCAACATCCGCGAGGCGGGCGAGCACGTGGCCTACAACGTGGCCCAGCTTCGGGGATCGCTCGACGGACTGTCGGCCGAGGACATCTCCAAGGTCGTCATCGCGTACGAGCCGGTGTGGGCAATCGGCACCGGCCGGGTCGCCTCGGCCTCGGACGCGCAGGAAGTGTGCGGTGCCATCCGTGAGGAACTGAAGTCGCTGTCCTCGGACTCGGTGGCGGCGGGCGTTCGGGTGCTCTACGGAGGCTCGGTCAACGCCAAGAACGTCGGCGAGATCGTCGGCCAGCCCGATGTCGACGGTGCACTGGTCGGTGGAGCCTCGCTGAAGGCCGACGAGTTCGCCACACTGTCTGCCATCGCAGCAGGCGGACCACTGCCCTGATCGTGGCCATGCCCTGATCGTGGACATGCACTGATAATCGCGCCGATCGCTGTGTCGGCTCATCGGTGATGCTGCACAGAACTGCTTCGGACATCCCGCGGACGGCGGGGTGTCCGAAGCAGTTCGTGGGGACAGGTAGGCTGCTGGAGGCATCGAATCGAGTTTGAGGTGGACATGGATCTGTTTCTGGATATTCTGCTGGTCGTCACCAGCCTGGCGCTGATCTTGCTGATCCTGCTGCATCGCGGCAAGGGCGGCGGATTGTCCAGTCTGTTCGGTGGCGGAGTGCAGTCCAGCCTGTCCGGTTCCACCGTCGTCGAGAAGAACTTGGACCGTCTGACGATCTTCACCGGGTTGGTCTGGCTCATTGCGATCCTCGGAATCGGCCTGGAGATCAAGTACACCTGATCGGCGTTCCTCCGAATGCGAGTTCTCGGTGAAGCAGCGATACTGGATGGATGAGCGAATCCTCTTACGATTCAGTCGGTTCCCCAGCATTCGTCACACCGACCGCTCAGGGCCGGGAGTTGACCGAGCCGCTCCGCGAGGACATCCGGTATCTCGGCGGCATCCTGGGTGAGATCATTCGTGAGCACGAGGGCGAGGCAGTCTTCGATCTCATCGAATCTGCCCGGCTCGAGTCCTTCGCCGTGCGCAGGTCGGAGATCGAACGCGAGAACTCGGTCGGTCGGTACACCGATGTCGAGGTGGCACAGGCAGTTCCACTGATTCGAGCCTTCAGTCATTTCTCGTTGCTGGCCAACCTCGCCGAGGATCTGCACCGCGAACGCCGTCGTGCAATTCATCTCGACCGCGAGGACCCGCCGCAGGACAGCAGTCTCGACGCAACCTGGCTCAAGATCGATACCCTGGCTCCCTCACGCGAACAGGTTGCGAGCGCACTGACCGACGCCCTGGTGGCCCCGGTGATCACCGCACACCCCACCGAGACGCGACGGCGAACTGTGTTCGACGTGCAATCGAAGATCACCGAGCTGATGCGACGGCGTGAGGTGGCATCGGCTGCGCAGGAGGGCAAAGCCGCCAGCGCGACCAAAGAATTGGCCGCCATCGACCTGCAGATCCGCAGGCAGGTGCTGACTCTGTGGGAGACGGCGCTGATTCGCTTGTCGCGGTTGCGGATCCAGGATGAGATCGAGGTGGGTCTGCGCTACTTCGAGTCCTCCCTCTTCGAGGTGATGCCCGCCCTCAATGCAGATGTACGTGCCGCGCTGCGGGCGCGGTGGCCCGAGGGTGACCTACTGCCTCGTCCCATCCTGCGCCCCGGATCCTGGATCGGCGGAGACCGAGACGGCAACCCGAACGTCACGGCCGAGGTGGTACACACGGCGACGCATCAGGCCGGGTATGTCGCGTTCGAGCGCTATCTGGACGAACTGGTAGCGCTGGAGAAGGAATTGTCGATGTCCGCGCGCCTGGTGGACGTCACCGAGGACCTGAAGGCGCTGGCCGATGCATCGGCAGAGCCGGACGATCGGCGATCGGACGAGCCCTATCGGGTCGCGGTCGTGGGCATTCGAGCTCGGTTGACGGCCACGGCCCGGTCGGTACTCGACGCTGTGCCGGTTTCCGGGATCGACCTCGGTGCGCGGAAGTACGACGGTCCGCAGGACGTTCTCGACGATCTCGACGTCATCGATCGTGCTCTGCGCGCCGATGGGGACGCCGTGATCGCCGACGATCGGTTGCTGCGGCTGCGGCAGTCGGTCGAGACGTTCGGATTCCATCTGCAGGCTCTGGACATGCGGCAGAACTCCGAAACGCATGAGGAAGTGGTGGCCGAACTGCTGTCCTGGGCCGGGGTACACCCCGACTATCGCTCGCTCGACGAAGACGAGCGGGTCCGCGTGCTGTCGCAGGAGCTCACCACTCGTCGCCCACTGATCGGCCCGCACGCAGAACTCAGTGAGCTCGCGACCAAGGAACTCGGCATAGTCAAGGCGGCCAAGGAAGCCATCGACCACCTGGGGCCCGACACGATCCAGAACTACATCATCAGCATGTGCCAGTCGGTCAGTGACATGCTCGAAGCGGCGTTGTTGCTCAAGGAAGCCGGCATCTTCGACCCCGGTGCGGACGGCTCGTCGCCCACATCGACCGTGGGCGTGGTTCCGCTGTTCGAGACGATCGAGGATCTGCAGCACGGTGCAGCGACTCTGCTCGCCACGCTCGACGTTCCCATCTACCGGGCCCTGGTCGCCGGACGCGGGATGAACCAGGAGGTGATGCTCGGATACTCGGACTCGAACAAGGACGGCGGGTTCCTTGCGGCGAATTGGGCGTTGTACCGGGCCGAGCTGGATCTGCTCGAGGCATCGCGGAAGACGGGAATCCGGTTGCGGCTGTTCCACGGCCGGGGAGGGACGGTCGGTCGCGGTGGCGGCCCGAGCTACGACGCCATCCTGGCGCAACCGCCAGGAGTGGTGCAGGGATCTCTGCGGCTCACCGAGCAGGGCGAGATCATCGCTGCGAAGTATGCCGAGCCGTCCCTGGCGCGTCGGAACCTCGAGTCCTTGGTCGCGGGCACCCTGGAGTCGACGCTGCTCGATGTCGAGGGTCTCGGTGACGGTGCCGAGGCGGCCTACGAGGTTCTGGACGACCTGGCTGCCAAGGCACGTGCCGCATACGGTCGCCTGGTGCACGAGGAGCCCGGATTCGTCGAGTACTTCCGCACGTCGACCCCGGTCGCCGAGGTCGGCGAGCTGAACATCGGTTCGCGTCCTGCATCACGCAAGCCCACGAACTCGGTGTACGACCTGCGCGCTATTCCGTGGGTGATGTCGTGGAGTCAGTGCCGCGTCATGCTGCCCGGGTGGTACGGCACCGGCTCGGCGTTCGAGGAGTGGGTCGACGGCGACGACGCCAAACTCGAGGTGCTGACCGATCTGTATCGAAAGTGGCCGTTCTTCCAGACCGTTCTGTCGAACCTCGCGCAGGTGATGGCCAAGTCGGATCTGGGCATCGCGGCGCGGTACGCCGAGCTGGTGCCCGACGCCGAACTGCGTGCCCACATCTTCGGCATGATCGAGGTCGAACACGCCAGAACGGTGCAGATGTATCTGAAGATCACGGGCCACAGCCGACTGCTCGAGGACAATCCCTCGCTCGAGCGTTCGGTGCACAACCGGTTCCCGTATCTCGAGCCCCTGAACCAGATGCAGGTCGAGATGCTGCGCCGCTACCGCAGCGGTGACGAGGACGAACGCGTCAAGCGCGGAATCCTGCTGACGATGAACGGTCTCGCAACGGCGTTGCGCAACAGCGGCTAGAAGCACTCTCCCGTCGTGGGGCGTT
>NZ_JBMIRQ010000114.1:0-72138 GCF_049195265.1 Rhodococcus sp. MALMAid1271
CGCATCCAACTCACCATACGAAAGCACCCGAGAACCAGAAACCACCGCAACACCACCAGCACCGGCAACACCCACCGCACCAGCGAACAACTCCGGCAACACCACACCCGCAACAGACCGCGGACCACGAACCGGAGCAAGTCGCGCACGTTCTGCGGTGGACAGCAGGTCCACGTCGCCGATCAGCAGACCCGGCTCGTCGAGGAATGCATCGAGAACTCGCACGATGCGGCGGCCGAACTGAGCGATGCCGGAGGCGTCGAACAGTTCCGTGGCGTAATCGAAAGCGACAGAGATCGTGTCGGATTCGTCGACGGTGACGACGAGGTCCATTTCGACTCCGTCGCGTGGCAATTCGGCAGCACCGAATCGGAGCGCAACCTGAGCCAGCGGACTGTGGGACTCGGACCGGGCCAGGCCGAGCGCTGTGACAACTTCTTCGAACGTCACGTCACTGTGTGCCAGGGATGCGTCGAACTCCGCGGTCGACACATCGATGAAGTCGGAGAACGACTGCTGCGGGTTGGGGTTGGTCCGCAGGACGACGGTGCCTCCGGTGCCGGTAGACACAGCGATGGACACATCATCGGTGGTGGCCAGTCGCGAAAGTAGTACGGCCAGAACGGATTCGAACACCACGAACCGAGTGGTGGCCCTGTCGGTCGCCAGCCGCTCCAGGGCAGCCCAGGAGGCGGATCCGACGGTGATCTCGTGCGATGCACGAACGTGACCGATACGTGCGGGCCGCGGCCGGTCGGTGGGAAGATCGAGTAGGTCCGGAGAGTCGGCCAGGCGATCGGTCCAGTAGGCGAGCTGAGCGGCAGCGCGGCGACGTCGCTCACCTTCGCGCGCGCTGTCCGGGTGCACGTCGCCGACGACGACGTCCGTCCCGGCTGCGATGAAGGCTTCGGCCATGTCGACGAAATTGGCGTGATGGGCCGTGAGATCGTCGTCGTCGTAGCGATTCGGGTTTGCTCGGAAGTCTACGAAAGTCCTTGCCGGAGAACCACTCTGGTAGACGTTGACCAGCAAGTCCTCGACCGGTCCCGAGGTCACGATGTTGAATTCACCGACGATCGAGCCCAGTGTGATCTGCTGGTGGAACAGCATCATGTTGACCATCGGGCCGGCGAGTTGCTTGTCGCTCCCCGAGGCCGACAGCTCGCGCCTGATGTCCTCGATACTGAAACGCTGGTGCCGAAGTGCACCCATCAGCTCGAGCTGTACCTGCTGCACCAGCTGGCCTACGGTGGCGTCCTCGGACACATGAATCGGAATCGGTGCGACGTTGACGAGCATCCCGCCGGACCGCCTGAGCAGCGCAGTGGTGCGAGCAGATACCGGAATGTTGACCAGTACGTCTTCTCGCCCGGTCATGCGGGACAGATAGCAGCCGAATGCGGCGATGAAAACGGCGGCGGCAGTGCCACCCTTGGTCGCGTCCGAACTTTCGAGTGCGGTGACCACGTCCGTGGGGAGAGCAATACTGCGCAACTTGCTGGCGGCGATCGTGCGACCGTCCGTGTTCGACAGAGATGCCCCGTCTTCGATGTCCGAGGCGCGGTCGACCCAGTACTTCTTGTCCGCCTCGAACCGCGTCGACGCACGATATTCCTGATCGAGCTCGTACAGTCGGCGCAGTTCGGCTGCCTTGTTGGGCGCGGGTTCGGTGTGCTCGACGGCGGCCGTGTAGAGCTCCGCCGTCCGGTTGACGAGTGTCATCGCACCGTAGCCATCGAGTGCGACGTGGTGGATCTTGCTGTACCAGAGGTTCCGCTCGTCCTCGACCTGAATGATCCAGCTCTCGGTCAGCGTGTCGTTTTCCATGTCGACCGGCTGCACGTAGTTGTGGTCGATCCACTGCAGTGCCGCGGTCATCGGATCGTCTTCGCCGCGCAGGTCCAGGTAGTGCACGGACTGGTCGATGGAGTGATCGACCAGCTGAATCGCTTCGCCGTCGATTTCGGCCAGTCGCAGGTAAGCGGATTGGAACTCGTGGCCGGCCTGTGCCGACGCTTGCTGCAGGAGCGCTATGTCGAGGCTGCCGCGCAGATCCACGTACTGGGCGATGCAGACCGCGACATCAGGGGCGAGTTGCTGCGCGAACCACATACCGCGTTGCGCGGATGAGAGAGGGAAGCCGTCTTCGAAGCCAGTGCCGGACGGGGGCGTCTGAGAACCGCCGGTGATTGCTGCGCGCATTCACTTACCCTTCGACGGCACGGTCATGCCTACGAAGGTCGACGTCGCGTCGATCGACTCGGAACTCACGGTCCCGTTCGGGGTGTCGAGCCGCGGCTGCTTGTGCGCGCGATTGAGCAATTCTGGCTTCCGTTCTGATCTACGTTCGTGTCGATTCACACGCTCGATGGCTTGACAGGGCTCGTATTCATTCGTCGCGCGCTGTCGACCGGATTGAAACCGGTACGCGCCCTGGTTTTACCGCCTGTATCGAACTTTCGGTTCGTGGAACAACAAGGTGTCGGTGTGCGATTTTACCGTCGTCTGCGACACGAGCTTTCCTCCCCGGCCAGGTAAGCGGCCCGAACACGAATGTCGGGCCGATACGTCGATCCCACAACCACGTGCAGGCGCTGCTCTGCGCCCGCCACCCACTGAAACCACACCCGAATTCCGAGATCCGACACGTCCAGCGGCTTACAAAGATACAACATTGGGTCGAGTCTTTTGTGCAGTAGTCATAAGAAGCATCGGACTCCAGCTCCAGCCTGTTACAGCAGTGACCGTGTGCGCCAGTCGAGCATGCTCTATTCGATCGAATGAACGACAACCGAATTTCGAATGATCGTCCCGCCATCGACAATTACCGACTGGAAGATCGAAATAGTGCCTCGATTCCGACGTCGCGATTGTTCAGCCGGCCTCCCGGTGCCTCCTCGCGAGCAGCGACGAGCCGAGCCCGACGATCGCTGCGAGGCACAGTGCGAGCTCGGATCCGAATCCGAGCCGAGTGGCCACCGTCTCCGTTCGACGCAGCTCTACACTCGATACCAGGACATCAGGGGTGAACAGAGGCGTCTGCTGCAGGACCGTACCGTCGGGACCGACGATGGCGCTCACGCCACTCGTTGCGGCCACCACGACAGTCCTCCCGTGTTCCACAGCCCGTACCCTGGACATCGCAAGTTGCTGGTAGGTCATGTCGGTGTCGCCGAAAGTCGCGTTATTGGTGGGGATGGCAATCAACTCTGCTCCCGAGGTCACCGATTCTTCGAGGGCCCGATCGAAAGCCACCTCGTAACACGTCGCTATACCCGTGGCTATTCCGGCGGCATGCACCACACCGTTTCCACTGCCGGGCACGAAATGTCCGGCCCGGTCGGCGTACTCGGAGAACAACCGAAAGAAACTTCGGTACGGCAAGTATTCGCCGAACGGTTGAATAATTTTCTTGTCGTGCCGCTCGCCGGGGCCGTCCGTGCCGTTCCACGCAATCACGGAATTCGAGTTGGTGCCGTCCTTATTGACCAAAACCGTTCCGACCAGGATCGGCGCGCCGACAGCGACCGAGGCCTGTGTGATCAAAGTCGCAGCGTCAGCGTTCCTCAAAGGGTCGATATCCGACGCGTTCTCAGGCCACACGACGAGATCCGGAGCAGGTTGCCTGCCGGCATCGACGTCGGCGGCCAGCGCCAGTGTCTCCCGCACGTGATTGTCCAGAACTGCTCTGCGCTGTGCATTGAAATCCAGGCCGAGCCGAGGAACGCTTCCCTGCACCGCAGCAACCGTCACCATTCGTTCGCCGTCCGCCGCGTCGTTGGTGGGCAGAGTCGGCAGTACAGCCAACGCCACGATCGACGCCGCGGCCGCCGCGGCGACAGGACCGAGGAATGCTCGTAGGCCGCCCCGCCGCATACTCGCCAGAGCCAGCGCGGCGAGCCCTGTTCCGGTCAGCGCCACCCCGAAGCTGAGCAGGGGTGCACCGCCGATGCTCGCCAGCGGGAGCAGCCACCCTTCGGGTTGGCCGAAGGCCAATCGCCCCCAGGGAAAGCCCCCGAAAGGGACACTCGACCTCAACCACTCGGTCAGGCTCCACACCAGCGCCATCGACAGCGGCCACCATGAACTACGCGCCGTGAGCACCCCGAGGACCCCGAACAGCCCGACGAACACGGACTCGGCGGCGGCCAGGGCCAACCAGGGCATCGGCCCCACGTACACACCGATCCACGGGAGCAGTGGAACGAAGAAGCCGAGCCCGGCGGCATATCCGTAGCCGAACCCTGCCTTCAGCGACACCGATCTCCTGCCGCCGAAGCCGGTCAACACCGCCGCGAGCACAGCAATACCGAGCGGTGCCAAAAACCACAGCGTTCGAGGAGGGAAACTGGCAAAAATCAGCGCACCGGCCAGCACGGACGCAAGAGTCGACACTGCTGCCCCGCGCAGCCGCCCGCCCCGCGTGCGGGACTTCTCCGGTGCCGAAACGACATCACTGCTCATGAATGACCTGCCCGCGATGCACGGTCAACGAGCACCGCGGGCTCTCGGACGATTCGTCGAGGCTGGGCAGCGGTGATACTCGCGCCCGCGGATCCGTCGACCATCGTTGAACGCTGTCCTTCGGAGCTCGTACGACGAGTTCGTCGACATCCCACACCGCGAACGAGGCCGGAGCGCCCGGCACCAGAGTGCCGGCCAGTCCGTCTCGGACTCCGCCTGCGCGCCACGCTCCACGAGTCGCGGCCGCGAAGGCGGCCCGAGGCGAGACCGCGCTGCCGGGCGTCTTGTGGTTCACGGCCGCTCTCGTCGTCGCCCACGGGTCGAGACGAGTGACCGGCGCGTCCGAACCGAAGGCGAGTGAAACCCCCGCGGACGCCAATCGGGCGAGCGGATGCAGGGCGGCTGCGCGTTCGCCGCCCAGACGCTCTGCGTACAGTCCGTCCGAACCGCCCCAGACCGCATCGAACATCGGCTGCACACTGGCGATCACGCCCCACGAGGACAACAGGTCGGCCTGCTCCGGTGTGACCATCGACAGATGTTCGAGCCGGTGCCCGCAGGCAGCAACGGCGGGCGTTCCCCATTCGGCGACCACACGCGAGAAAGCCGTGACGGCGGCCGTGACGGCGGCGTCGCCGATGACGTGGAATCCGGCTTGAACGCCGACTGCGGTACAAGCCGAGATGTGCGCTGTCAGTGCATCGACGTCCTCGTAGGACACTCCAGATCCGGGGCTGTCCGCGTATGGCGAGGACAACCATGCAGTCCGTGATCCGAACGATCCGTCCACGAAGATGTCGCCGGCCAAACCGTGGGCACCGGTATCGGCGAGCAGCTGCCGCGCCCGCTCGGCCGTGTCGACCACTTCGCCCCAGTAACCGCGTACTTCGACTCCGTGATCGGACTCCATCACCGCGCGGAAGTCGTCGAGTCCCGACACGATCGGGCCCGCGCACTCGTGCACGGCAACGATTCCATGCGCCGCCGCATGGTCCAGCGCTGCAGATCGGGCGCGTCGCCGGGTGTCGGCGGTGATCATCGACCGGGCGGTCAGCCGTGCAACGTGGTGAGCTGCAGCGGTGAGAGGCGATTGGGCCGAGAATCCAGTGCTGGTTTCGATAGCCGGCGCGACCGCCCGAAGTGGAGTCGACACGGCTGCCGAATGCGAATCGACCCGAGCCAGGTACACCGGCCGTCCCGGCGCGGCTGCGTCCAGATCGGCCGTCGACGGTGCGCGGTGTTCGGGCCAAGCCGCATCATCCCAGCCGTGCCCCCACACGAGCGCGTCCGAAGAGGACAGCGCGTGCTGGGTGAGCTCGCGCATGCACTCGCCGAGAGATCGGCAATGCGACAGATCCAATCCGATCAGCGACAGCCCCAGATCGGTGAGGTGCACGTGTGTGTCGACGAAGGCCGGTGCGACGAAGGAACCGCCCAGGTCCGTCACCGTCACCCCCGGATGAAGTGCGCGGCCCGTGCGATCCTCGCCGATCCAACTGACGACTCCGTCGGTCACGGCCATGGCGGTGGCATCGGAGGCCGTCGGGCTGTAGATCCGTCCGCCGCAGAACAATTCGGTGGTCACGAAGAACCAGTGTGCCCCTACCGGTGCGGCTTCCGGAAATCCCCTTCCGTGCGATCGAACCGGTCGGCTTCGATCACTTGTCCTTCGAGAACCAGTGCCGAATCGGCAGTACTCGACGCGCGATTGCCCACATCCTGGTGGTCGTCGAGGACCTCACCGTCGATGACGGTGGGGCGCATGCGGCGTGTCGCGGTCGAAACCTGAGGCAACCAGCGTGCCGCAGCCCACATGACCGCGGGTCGCAACAGCCACCTGGTCGGCGGGATCAACAGCAGCAAGCCGATCGCGGTGGTCACCAGCCCCGGCACGAACATGGCGACCGAGCCCGCCGCGAACAGTGCTCCGTCCGCCACCGCGCCGCCGGTCGGCCGCTCCCCCCGTGATGCACTACGCAGACCGTCCAGTACGCGCCTGCCTTGCGAGCGCACCAGCAAGGATCCGATCAGCGACCCGCCGATCAGCAGCAGTACCGTCCACAACACCCCCACAGCGCTACCGACGGCGACGAGTGCGGCGACCTCGATGACGACATAGACAACGAACAGTGCGAGCATGGCGGTCCTTTCTTCGCTTGACCCGTACAACGCTCGGGCCGTCGAAATCGCTCCCGCAATGCCCCGTTTGCCGGGAAATTCTCAGGAACCCGGGCGTACGAGGCCGGTCTCGTACGCCAACACGACGGCCTGTACTCGGTCGCGTACGTTCAGTTTCGTCAGAATCCGTCCGACGTGTGTCTTCACCGTCGCCTCGGACAGGTGTAGCGCCGACGCGATCTCGACGTTGGACATGCCGGTCGCCAAATGCACCAGCACCTCCCGCTCACGTCCGGTGAGTGCGTCGAAAACCGAAACATCGGTGGTCGGTACGGACTGGGCGACGAACCGCGAGAGCAACCGCTTGGTGACCTTCGGCGACACGACGGCATCGCCCGCAGCCACGCTTCGGATGGCCGAGACCAAATCATCCGGTGGCGTGTCTTTGAGCAGAAAGCCACTGGCACCCGCGCGCAGTGCTCCGAGCACGTGCTCGTCGAGGTCGAAGGTGGTCATCACCAGAACCCGCGCGGTGGAGCCGGATTCGGTGATCGCACGGGTCGCCGAAACGCCGTCCATCCCGGGCATGCGGACGTCCATCAGCACCACCTCCGGTGCCAGACCGGCCACAGCCTCGATGGCACCGGCACCATCGGATGCCTCCCCCACCACCTCGATGTCGTCCTGGGCTTCGAGCACCATGTTCAGCCCCATGCGCATCAGTTCCTGGTCGTCCACGACGACAACGGTGATCGGCACCGACCCAACTTAGCCCTCACTCGATCGGCAGAGTTGCCCGGACGAGCCAATTGCCGTGTGACGTTCGACCGGCGTACAGCGTTCCCTGCAGTACGGCCACTCGCTCCCGCATCCCGAGCAGGCCGTGTCCCCCGCCGTCTGCGGACGTCCCTGCTCGCGCGCCGGTCCCGTTGTCGCTGATCTCCACGGTGACGGCCTGTTCTTCGCGGACCACTTTGACGACGGCTCGTGGAGCGTGACCGGCATGCCGTAGGACGTTGGTCAGCGATTCCTGGACCAACCGGTGCACACCGAGGCTGATCGCTGGGCTGATGTCGTCGAGGTTCCCGGTTTGCTCGAGTTCGACGTTCAATCCGGCGCGGCCCATTATTTCGACGACGCGCGCGAGTCCTGCCGTGCCGTACAGGGGCATGTCGTCCGAGTCGGGAGACGTGCGCAGCAACGCCACAGTCCGGCGCAATTCGGCGAGAGCCAGCCGACCTGTCGCGGAGATGTTGGCGACAGCTTGTTCCGCGCGTTCGGGATTGCGTCTGATGTTGTATGAGGCCCCGTCGGCCTGGACCACCATGACGCTGACACCGTGCGCTATGACGTCGTGCAGTTCACGCGCGATACGGGTGCGTTCGGCGATCACGGCTTCTTCGGCGCGGCGGTCCCGGTCGTACTCGGCAACGATCAGCCTCGCCTCGGTCGCTTCGTCATAGGCCCGTCTGGCCCCGAGGAATTCCGCCGCCAGCCATGACAGCGCGTAGAAGAGGGCGCTGAAGGTCAGCGTGGTGAAGATCGGCTGGTCCAGCAACAGCGTCGACGCAACGGTGTACGCGGTGAGTGCCGCTGCGAACACGGCACCCTGAACTCGGCCCACGTACGCGACCAGTGTGTACAACATGATCGGAAGAGCGAGCGTTGCCGGGTGACCGTTGGACGTCTCACCTGCCATCGAGCCGGCTACGTCACACACACTCGTGGCCACCAGACTGATCGCCGCTATCGACCGAGGAAATCGGCGCCGCCACGCAATGGGAACCGACAGCACCAGAGCGAACGCCAGAAACAGCGGTCCGTTCACATCGTCGACCGAGCTGACGAACACCAGCATCTCGACGACGAACAGTCCCGCTGCCAGAAGTGCATCGGCGACGAAGGGCTGCCCTCGGAGCCACAGGCTGAAACGGCGCATGTGATTGAGTTTGCCGTATGACCGCTGCCGACTGGGGACTGCTGATGGTGGCCGCGACAGCGGCCGGTTGGGTGGACGCCGTCGTCGGTGGCGGCGGCCTCATCCTGCTCCCGGTGATCCTGCTCGTGGCACCCCAACTGACCCCACAAGCTGCGTTGGCGACGAACAAGGCCACTGCGATCTTCGGTACCGTCGCCGCCGTCGTGACGTTCGCACGAAAGGTGTCGCTGAACTGGACCGTGTTGGTTCCTGCCGGAGTCCTTGCCGCCGTGACCTCAGCTGCTGGAGCCGCTGCAGTGTCGTTGATCGACCGCGACCTGTTCATCCCGGTCATCATGGTCGTGCTCGCCGGAGTGGCACTGTTGGTGACCCTACGGCCGACCATCGGTCTGAGCGCGGCACCGTCGCCGCCGACGCATCTGAAGGTGCTGATCGTGACGGGACTCGCCGCCGCAGCAATCGGTTTCTACGACGGCATCCTCGGGCCCGGCACCGGCACGTTTCTCATCATCGTGTTTGCAACGATGCTCGGTACGGAGTTCGTACGCAGCGCCGCGATGGCCAAGGTGATCAACGTCGGATCCAACGTAGGAGCCCTCACGTTCTTCGCCGTCACCGGCAGCGTCTACTGGCAACTCGGAGCTGCCATGGCGGTGTGCAACGTCATCGGTGCCGTCTTGGGCTCGAGAACAGCTGTCGCCAGAGGTGCCGGGTTCGTCAGAATAGTGCTGCTCGTCGTCGTGCTGGGGATGGTCGTCCGCCTGGGCTGGCAGCAATTCGGCTAGCGTCTGCGATGTGACGAGACAATCGGACAGGTCGGTGGACGCCGACTTCCTGAACCTCCCCTTGCGTGCCCTCGCGGACGCGGCACTGACTGCCGCACGAACGGCGGGAGCATCCCATGCCGATGTGCGCGTACAGCGCTTGACGACCCAGTCGATCTCGCTGCGCGACGGTTCGGTGCAATCCGCCGTCGATGCCGGCGAGATCGGGCTCGCCGTGCGTGTGGTGGTCGACGGCACCTGGGGGTTCGCGTCGCACGCGGAACTCGGCACGGACGCGGCTGCGTCGACGGCCAGGAAAGCCGTCGAGGTGGCGACATTCCTGCGGGCCCTCAACCGCGAACGCGTCGAACTCGCCCCTGAACCGGTGTACTCCGACGCGACGTGGGTGTCGGACTACGACGTCGATCCATTCGACGTATCTACCGCAGACAAGGTGGGGCTGCTGGCGGAATATTCGTCTCGGCTGGCCGCCTCGGACGGGGTCGATCACGTCACGGCCACCGTGATGCAGGTCAAGGAGCAATCGTTCTACGCCGATCTGGCAGGCAGCAGCATCACGCAGCAACGGGTGCGACTACATCCCCAGTTCGAGGCGACCACCGTCGACCGATCCGCCGGTGCGTTCGAAACGATGCGAACTCTCGCACCGCCGGTCGGACGAGGCTGGGAATATCTCGGCGAGAACAGCAGCTGGGACTGGGCCGAGGAACTGGCCCGAATTCCCGAATGGTTGGCAGAGAAGGTGAAGGCCCCTTCCGTGGTCGCAGGACCGACCGACCTCGTCATCGACCCGACGAATCTGTGGCTCACCATCCACGAATCCATCGGTCATGCAACGGAATACGATCGCGCAATCGGCTACGAGGCCGCGTACGCAGGCACCTCGTTCGCGACCCCCGATCAGCTGGGAACGTTGCGATACGGGTCGCCCATCATGCACGTCAGCGCCGACCGGACCGAAATCAACGGGTTGGCCAGCATCGGCTACGACGACGAGGGCGTGGCTGCACAGAAGTGGGACCTGATCCGCGACGGAGTGCTGGTCGGTTACCAACTCGATCGGGTCTTCGCCCCCCGGCTCGGGTTGGAGCGATCCAACGGATGCTCGTACGCAGATTCGCCCCATCACGTGCCGATCCAGCGGATGGCCAATGTATCCCTGCACCCCGATCCCGACACCGACCGAAGCACGGCCGACGTCATCGGGGCGGTCGAGAACGGCATCTACGTCGTCGGCGACAAGTCCTGGTCGATCGACATGCAGCGCTACAACTTTCAGTTCACCGGTCAACGCTTCTACCGTATTCGCAACGGCGTGCTCGACGGCCAGGTGCGCGACGTCGCATACCAGGCGACGACCACCGAATTCTGGGGCTCGATGGAACTACTCGGCGGACCGTCCACGTGGCGACTCGGCGGTGCCTTCAACTGCGGCAAAGCGCAGCCCGGGCAGGTCGCGGCCGTCAGCCACGGCTGCCCGGTAGCGCTGTTCCGCGGCGTCAACGTCCTCAACACCCGATCGGAGGCCGGTCGATGATCGCCGCACAGCTGTTGGTCGAACGCGCTCTTGCCTGCTCGAACGTCGACGACGCGATCGTGATCGTCACCGACTCCAGCGATGCAACTCTGCGTTGGGCCGGTAATTCGATGACCACCAATGGAATTGCCATCTCCCGACGCTGGGAGGTGGTCTCGATCGTGCGTGGTGCGGATACGGCAAGAGTGGGCACCGTGTCCTCGACGAGCGTCGACCCGGCGGATATCGAGGCCGTCGTGCGCGCCAGCGAATCGGCGGCGCGGTCGGCCGAGCCCGCCGATGACGCGATGCCCTTGCTGCCGCCGTCGGACTCGGTCGGTTCGGAGAACTGGGATCGCGCCGCGCAACATACCTCGATCGACGTGTTCGGTTCGCTGGCAGCGGATTTGAACGTCGGGTTCGATGGCCGCGACGCCTTGTACGGGTTCGCTCAGCATCGGGTCGACAACGTCTGGCTCGGTACCTCGACCGGTCTGCGCAGAACATTCACACAGCCGACCGGATCGGTCGAGATCAACGGCAAGCGAGCGGGCGCGAGCGCATGGGTAGGCGCTGGAACCACCGACTTCGAGGACGTCTCGACTCCGAGTCTGCTGGCCGAGCTGTCGACTCGGCTCGGCTGGGCACAGCACACCGTCGAGTTGCCGGCCGGCCACTACGAGACCGTGCTGCCTCCGTCGGCCGTGGCCGATCTGATGATCTACCTGATGTGGACCATGGAAGGTCGCGGAGCGCAGGAAGGTCGCACCGCTCTCTCGCGTGCAGGCGGAACCCGAGTGGGCGAGCAGCTGACCGAGCTACCGCTCACGTTGTACTCCGATCCACACGCAGCCGGTCTCGAGTATGCCCCGTTCGTGGTTGCGGGTTCGTCGAGTGATGCGCTCTCGGTGTTCGACAACGGCATGGACATCGACCGGGTCGACTGGGTGCGCGAGGGATCGATTGCAGCGCTGTCCTATCCACGCGCAGCAGCGGAGAGGTTCGGAGCCTCCGTCGCGGTGCCGGGCGAGAATCTCGTCATGACGGGCGGCTCGGACACTCGTCTGGACAAGATGGTGGCCGACACCGAACGCGGCCTGCTACTGACGACGCTCTGGTACATCCGTGAGGTCGATCCGACCTCACTGTTGCTCACCGGATTGACCCGAGACGGCGTCTACGCCATCGAGAACGGCAAGATCAGCGGTGCAGTGAACAATTTTCGCTTCAACGAAAGTCCGCTGGATCTACTGCGCCGCGTGACCGAGGCAGGGGCAACCGAGGCGACACTGCCGCGCGAGTGGAAGGACTGGTTCACTCGCACAGCGATGCCGCCGCTACGCATACCCGATTTCCACATGTCCTCGGTCAGCGCTGCTCGCTAGCGTCGGCCCCGCATTTACTTGTCGGGCCCGGAGAGTTCGAGGGCTATGTTGTCCGGATCACGGAACTCGACGATGGACAGACCAGGACCGGCGTCCTTGATGCCCTCGTGCGCAATGCCCAACTCGTCCAGTGTCTTCACTGCATCTTCGAGCGCGGACCGAGTGGCCACGGTGAAGCTGAGGTGATCGAGCCCGCACCGATCTTCACCGAAGGTGTCGTCGCTCGGTGCTACCGGACGCAGGCCGAGCAGTCCTCCACCGAACTTGTAGATGACGCCACCGAACAGAAACCACAGTGCCTTCTTGGTCTCCTCGTCGGCATCGGGGTCCCAGGCGTAGGCGACTTCGAACCCGAATACCGCGTCGTAGAACGATCGGGATCGGTCGATATCGCTGACGGTGAGGCGAACATGGTTGTAGTCGGTGACTTCGATAGGCACGTGATGCTCCATTCCGGCAGCAGGGAAGCTACCTCAGGAGTCATTCGGAACCAGGCCGACGATCGATGGTGCCGATCTACTCGCCTCGGGCCGCGGTGATGGCCAGCCCGACCGAGCCGCTCTTGCCGCGTCGCAGCACGCTGCCCGTGACGACGAGCCACCCCAGGATGCCGTACTTCGATACGACAGCCGAGCGGGCCTTCTCGGTTTCGGCCGCACCGAGGATCTCGGCGACGGCGTCGACCGCATCACCCTGCGGATTGCCGCGCACGTCGCACGGTGCGATGGTGACCTTCGGGTTGCGGCGTATTCGTTTGACCTTCCACGAATCGGCAACGGTCCACATGAGCAGTCGGTTGCCGTCGACAGCGCCCCACAACGGAGTGGGCACCGCGGTGCCATCTTTCTTGAAAGTGGTCAGCAGTATGTACTTGCCCTGTGCAATGTCTTCGAAGGTGGCGACCATACCCGTCAGAATACGTCGCTACTCCCCCTCGAGCGCGCCCTCGGTCTCCAGGTAGACCTGACGCAGCCCCGCGAGAACCTGCTCGTTCGGCTCGGCCCACATCTGTCGTTCGGTAGCTTCGAGCAGCCGTTCGGCGATGCCGTGCAGCGCCCACGGATTGGACTGCTGCATGAACTTCTGGTTCTGCTCGTCCAGGACGTAGGTCTCGGCGAGCTTCTCGTACATCCAGTCGTGCACGACACCCGTGGTGGCGTCGTAGCCGAACAGATAGTCGACCGTGGCGGCCATCTCGAACGCGCCCTTGTATCCGTGTCTGCGCATGGCCTCCAGCCACCGGGGATTGACCACCCTGGCCCGGAACACACGCGCGGTTTCTTCCGAGAGAGTGCGCGTGCGAACCGATTCCGGTCGCGTGCTGTCGCCGATGTACGCCTCCGGCGACTTCCCGGTCAACGCCCGCACGGTTGCGACCATGCCGCCGTGGTACTGGAAGTAGTCGTCGGAATCTGCGATGTCGTGCTCACGGGTGTCGGTGTTCTTGGCGGCGACGGCAATGCGCTTGTAGGCGGTGCGCATGTCGTCCGAGGCAGGCACACCGTCGAGGCCGCGTCCGTACGCGAAGCCGCCCCAGGTGGTGTAGACCTGCGCCAGGTCCTCGTCGCTGCGCCAGGTCTTGCTGTCGATCAGCTGCAGCAGTCCGGCACCGTAGGTACCCGGCTTCGAACCGAAAATGCGTGTTGTGGAACGCCTCTCGTCACCGTGTTCGGCGAGATCTGCCTGGGCATGCGCTCGGACGTAGTTCTGATCGGGTTCCTCGTCCAGCGCGGCCACCATGCGCACCGCGTCGTCGAGCAGCGCCAGGACATGGGGGAACGCGTCGCGGAAGAACCCACTGATTCGGACTGTCACGTCGATACGAGGGCGGCCGAGCTCGACGAGATCGACGACCTCGAGCCGGGTGACCCGGCGCGATGCCTCGTCCCACACCGGCGAGACCCCCAACAGGGCGAACACCTCCGCGATGTCGTCACCGGAGGTTCGCATCGCCGAGGTCCCCCACACCGACAACCCAACGGACTTCGGCCACTCACCGTGATCCTCGCGATAGCGAGCAAGCAGAGACTCGGCCATCGCCTGGCCCGTCTCCCATGCCAGTCTCGACGGCACGGCCTTGGGATCCACCGAGTAGAAATTGCGTCCGGTGGGCAAGACGTTGATCAATCCGCGCAACGGTGAGCCGCTCGGTCCCGCCGCGATGAACCCGCCGTCGAGGGCGTGCAGCACCTGCTCGATCTCGCGCGAGGTGCCCCGCAGTCTCGGCACCACCTCGGCGGCTGCGAACTCGAGAATCTGCGCCACTGTCTCGCCGTGCTCACCGGCGACGCGAGCGGCCTGGCTCGGATCCCACTGGGTGGCCTGCATGTTCGCGACCAAACCGTGGGCGATCGACTCGATACCGTCGACGCGGGTGCGTTCCTCCCCGCCGTCCTCGCTGAGGCCGAGGGCTTCGCGCAGACCGGGAACCGTCTGTTCGCCGCCCCACATCTGCCGAGCTCGCAGCATCGCCAGCACGATGTCGACCTCGGCATCTCCGACGGGCTCCTGGCCGAGAACATGCAGTCCGTCTCGGATCTGGACGTCCTTGATCTCGCACAGCCACCCGTCGACGTGCAGGAGCATGTCGTCGAAGACATCCTCCTCGGGCCGCTCCTCCAGCCCCAGATCCTTGTGCATCTGCGCCGCCGTCATCAGCGTCCAGATCTGCTGCCGAATCGCGGGCAGCTTGGCTGGATCGAGCGCCGAAATGTTCGAGTGCTCGTCGAGCAGTTGCTCGAGCCGAGAGATGTCTCCGTAACTCTCCGCCCGTGCCATGGGGGGAATGAGATGGTCGACGAGGGTCGCGTGCGCTCGACGCTTGGCCTGCGTGCCCTCCCCCGGATCGTTGACGAGGAACGGATAGATCAGCGGCAGATCACCGAGCGCCGCATCGGTTCCACAGGACGCAGACATGCCGAGCGTCTTACCCGGCAACCACTCCAGGTTGCCGTGCTTGCCCAGGTGGACCATCGCATCCGCGCCGAAACCGCCGTCTTCCCGAGTGGCCGAAATCCACCGGTACGCAGCAAGATAGTGGTGGCTCGGCGGTAGATCGGGATCGTGATAGATCGCAACGGGCTTCTCGCCGAATCCGCGCGGCGGCTGCACCATGACGACGACGTTGCCGAAGCACATTGCGGCGATGACGATCTCACCGTTCGGATCGGCAGATCGGTCGACGTAGAGATCGCCTGGTGCTGGGCCCCAATGCTCGACCACTGCCGCTCGCAGGTCTGCGGGTAACTGCTCGAACCACTGCCCGTACTGCGCCGCGGAGATGCGAATGGGATTGCCCTCGAGCTGGGCGTCGGTGAGCCAGTTCGGATCCTGGCCGCCACGGGCGATCAGGGCATGGATGAGCGCGTCACCGTCGCGTGCGGCGAGTCCGGGCACCGAATCTGGTCCGTCGATCGGACCGAGGTCGTAGCCGGCGGCGCGCATGCTCGACATCAACGCGATGGCGCTGGCCGGAGTATCGAGGCCGACGGCGTTGCCGATCCTCGCGTGCTTGGTGGGGTAGGCCGAGAACATCAGGGCGATACGGCGATCGGCCGACGGGATGTGCCGCAGCCGGGCGTGCCGCACCGCGATACCTGCCACGCGCGCCGCGCGCTCGTGGTCCGGAACGTACGTCGTCAAGCCGTCGTCGTCGATTTCCTTGAACGAGAACGGAACCGTGATGAGACGTCCGTCGAACTCGGGCACGGCGACCTGGGTCGCCACGTCCAGCGGCGAGAGGCCGTCATCGTTCGCGGCCCATGTCGCGCGCGAGCTCGTCAGGCACAGGCCCTGCAGGATCGGAACATCGAGTGCAGCGAGTTCGGCCACGTCCCAGGCTTCGTCGTCACCGCCTGCCGACGCTCCGGCAGGTTTGGTACCACCTGCGGCGAGGACGGTCACGATCAACGCGTCCGCCGACTTCAGGGTTTCGAGCAGATCGGCTTCGGCGGTGCGCAGCGATGCGCAGTAGATGGGCAGCGCAGTGGCACCTGCGTTCTCCACCGCGGTGGCGAGCGCGTCGATGTACGCGGTGTTTCCGGCGAGGTGCTGGGCGCGATAGTACAAAATCGCGACCGTCGGCACCCCCGCGTGCGGTGCGGAGCTTCGCTCGAGATGCCCCCACGTCGGGAGGTGCTGCGGCGCGTCGAAACCGTGCCCGGTCAGCAGAACGGTGTCGGAAAGAAAGTGGAACAGCTGGCGCAGGTTGTCCGACCCGCCCTCGGCGAGATAGTTGTGCGCCTGCGCGGCAACGTTCGCCGGCACGGTCGAGATCTCCATCAGGTCCGCGTCCGGTGCCTGTTCACCGCCGAGAACCACAACGGGCAGTCCGGTGGCGAGCACCGCAGCGATGCCCGACTCCCACGACCGCCGCGACCCCAGGATTCGCACGATGATCAATTCGGCCGATGCGGCCATCGTCGGGATGTCCTCGGCGAGCAGACGGGAGGGGTTGCCCCAGGTGTAGTCGGCTCCACTGGCGCGAGCGCTGAGCAGATCGGTGTCCGATGTGGACAGCAACAAGAACACGGGTAACGCCCTCCTCGGGGGTTTTCGCGCCCCTGAAATCGGTGAATCTTCTCTGCAGCTGATCGGAGAGAGGGTCTGACTTCCGCGCTGCGCAGGTGAAACGCAGGGCGGTCACAGTGGCGCGACCGTACCGGATTTTCGCCGGTTTCCTCTCGGCCGTAGCCGTGACACCGAATGCTACCGGTGCGTGCACGAGATCTGTTCACCCAGCGCACTTGTAGCCTTGAAACATGACATCGCCTGAGAGGCCGCTGCCCGACGGTTGCCCCGGAGCGCTCACCACACATCCGGCCGCGGACGGTCCGCTCGCGCGCATCAGGCTGCCGGGTGGCGTCCTGCTGCCCCGCCAGATACAGATGCTGGCGCAGGCCGCGGCAGAGCTGGGCGACGGCACCCTCGAGCTCACCTCTCGGGGAAACATTCAGGTGCGCGCGGTCTCGGAGCCGGACGCGCTGGCGAGCAGAGTGGCCGAATCCGGGTTGCTGCCGTCCGAGTCTCACGAGCGGGCGCGCAACATCCTCGCCTCACCGCTCTCGGGGCGAGTCGACGGCATCACCGACGTGCGGGCACTGGTCGGAGAACTGGACGAGGGCATCTGCGCGGCCGACGAGCTGGCCGAGCTGCCTGGGCGGGTGTTGTTCGCCATCGACGACGGCCGGGGCGATCTGTGCGGCCTGGAACCGGACTTCGGCGTCTACGCCCAGGCCGACGGGTCCTACGCCCTGTTGTTGGCGGGACTGGACAGCGGTGTTCGAATCGGTCGCGGTGCCGTGGTGTCGACTCTGCTGGACTGCGCCGCGGCCTTCGTCGAACTGCGCCGATCCGAGTGGCGACTGGCCGAACTCGATGGTGGGGCAGATCGTGTCATCGAACGTCTGGGGCTCGACGCCGGCCCGGTCCTGACCTTGCCTGCGCCTGTGGAGGTGCCGCCGATCGGGTGGCTCGACCAGGTCGACGGCCGAGTGGCGTTGGCCGCGGGATTGGCGAACGGCATTCTCGATGCGCGGCTCGCCGAGTTCCTCGCCGCCATCGATCGGCCGCTGATCGTGACCCCGTGGCGGTCTCTGATCGTGTGTGATCTGGACGAGGAACCGGCCGAGCAGGTGGTGCGCGTGCTCGCTCCGATGGGGCTGATCTTCGACGAGGCATCGCCCTGGATTCGGGTGAGTTCATGTACTGGATCGCCGGGCTGCGCGAAGTCACAGGCCGATGTTCGGGCCGACCTCGCAGCCGCGGTGGATGCCCGGATGACTCCGCGAGACGAGCGGCAGCACTGGTCCGGCTGCGAGCGTCGATGTGGGCGCCCCAAAGGTGAGGTCACCGACGTGGTTGCGACAGGAATCGGCTATCGCGTGTCCTGAACCGACCGAGACCGATTTCCTGCTGAGGGGTCCCTCTCCCCTATCGTGACACGCATGCACGACTACGTCCGCGACGGCGGCGAGATCTACCGACAATCGTTCGCGACCATCCGAGCCGAGGCAGATCTGTCGCGGTTCGCACCGGATGTCGCCCAGGTCGTGGTGCGCATGATCCATGCGGTGGGAGAAATCGATCTGACCGAGACGATCGGATTCACCCCGAACGTCGTGGTGTCCGCGCGCGCTGCGCTACGGGCGGGAGCTCCGGTGCTGTGTGACGCCAACATGGTGGCCGCGGGGGTGACGCGTCGTCGACTACCCGCCGACAACGAAGTGCTGTGCACCCTTTCGGACCCGAGGGTACCTGCGTTGGCTCAGCGCATGGGGACGACGAGAACCGCAGCGGCACTGGAGTTGTGGGGTGACAAGCTCGACGGTGCCGTCGTCGCGATCGGCAACGCACCCACTGCACTGTTCCATTTGATGGAATTGCTCGCAGCGGGAGCACCGAAGCCTGCCGCCATCGTCGGTGGCCCGGTCGGCTTCATCGGCGCGGCCGAGTCGAAGGAGGACCTCATTGCCGCCGACACCGGTGTCGAGTATCTGGTCGTGCGCGGCAGGCGCGGCGGTAGTGCCATCGCCGCTGCTGCTGTCAATGCCATTGCGAGCGAGCAGGAATGAGTACACAGGGCAAATTGTGGGGCGTCGGTGTCGGTCCCGGCGATCCGGAGTTGTTGACCGTGAAGGCCGCCCGCGTGATCGGCGCGGCGGATGTGGTCGCGTTTCACAGCGCACAGCACGGTCGGAGCATTTCCCGAGGGCTGGCGGCCGGCTATATGCGTGCTGGGCAGATCGAAGAGCACCTCGTCTATCCGGTCACCACAGAGGCCACGGCGCATCCGGGCGGATACCAGGGCGCGATCGACGAGTTCTACGAATCCGCTGCCGCTCGCCTCGCAGCGCACCTCGACGCCGGACGTTCGGTAGTGCTTCTGGCCGAAGGCGACCCACTGTTCTACAGCTCGTACATGCACATGCACAAGAGGCTGGCGGACCGGTTCGAGGTCGAGATCGTGCCGGGCGTGACCTCGGTCAGCGCCGCATCTGCCGCAGTGGCTGCTCCGCTGGTGGAACGGGACGAGGTATTGACAGTACTTCCCGGCACCTTGTCCGCGGACGAGCTGACCCGACGACTTCGGGGAACCGACGCCGCGGTCATCATGAAGCTCGGCCGGACCTACCCCACGGTGCTCGACGCTTTGGAGCGATCGGGCAGGTTGGACGAGGCGCTCTACGTCGAGCGCGCCAGCACGTCAGAGCAGCGTGTGCTGGGCGCCGCCGACGCCGACAACGTGCCGTACTTTTCGATGATCGTGGTACCTAGCCCCGCCAATCGAACCGAAACCAACACTGCTGCCGGTGAAGTGGTGGTGGTGGGCCTCGGACCGGGGGACGACGCATGGACCACCGACGAGGTCCGGGCCGAACTGGCCGCCGCCACCGATCTGGTCGGCTACGTGACCTACATCGACCGCGTACCGCAGCGTCCGGGTCAGGGGAGGCATTCGAGCGAGAACAAGGTCGAGTCCGAACGGGCAGCCTTCGCGCTGGATCTCGCCAAACAGGGGCGCCGCGTCGCCGTGGTGTCCTCTGGTGATCCAGGTGTGTTCGCCATGGCGACGGCGGTCATCGAGGTTGCGGCCGAACAGCAATGGAGTTCGGTGCCGGTTCGGGTGGTCCCGGGCATGACGGCGGCCAATGCCGTGGCCAGTCGGGTCGGGGCTCCGCTCGGCCACGATTACGCCGTCGTGTCGCTCTCCGATCGACTCAAGCCGTGGGATGTGGTGGCGAACCGACTCGACGCGGTGGCCGGAGCCGACATGGCACTGGCAATCTACAACCCGGCGTCGGCATCGCGCACCTGGCAGGTAGCAGCGATGAAAGAGATTCTCCTCGAGCACCGTTCACCGCACACGCCGGTCGTCGTCGGCCGGGCAGTGGGCAGCGCGGAGGAATCGGTTCGCACCGTGACCCTCGCCGAACTCGATCCCGAGTCGATCGATATGCGGTGCCTGCTCATCATCGGTTCTTCGATGACCACCGTGGTGGACACCGGAAGTGGACCGAAGGTGTTCACTTCCCGGCGCTATCGGTCAGAATGCAGCGAGTAGCCGATTTCTCAACCAGTCCACGGCGGCATCGACGGTGTCCACGGTCGATGCCGCCGTGCTTCGTGCGGGACGGTCGACCATCAGCACCGGTATCGATGTCGCCCGCGCTGCATCGAGCTTCGCTCTGGTCATGTCGCCGCCGCTGTTCTTGGTGATCACCAGGTCGATTCGGTGCTCGGCGAGCAGCGTCGCCTCGTGGCGTTCGTCGAACGGTCCCCGATCGAGCACGAGCGTCATGCGCGGCGGCACCGGTCCGGCGGGACGGTCGATCGCTCTGACCAGAAACCACGAGTGCTCGACGTGGGAAAAATGGTGAACTCCCTGTCGGCCGATCGTGAGGAAGGCTCTGCTGCCCGGCGTGACCGACGCCGCGGCCTCGGGCATGGAGGCCACCGAGGTCCATCGATCACCCTCCCCCGCCTTCCACGGCGGTCGGGTCAGTACCAGCAGTGCGGTTCCTGTCAGGCGGGTGGCGAGTTCGGCGTGAGTGCCGATGGTCGCCGCGAACGGGTGGGTCGCATCGACCACGACGTCGATGGAGTTCTGCAGCAGCCACTGCGCGAGTTTGCTCGGCCCTCCGAAGCCGCCGATTCTCGTCTGCCCGACGGGCAGCACCGGGTCTGCCACGCGTCCGGCCAGCGACGTGACCGCCTCGATCCCCGGTTCCTCGTTCACTGCGGCGGCAAGGTTCCGCGATTCCGAGGTACCGCCCAGAATCAGGACCTTCACTCTTTCCTCGCACACCACTGGGTGACCGGCAGCTGCGGTCTCCACGTCGTGAAAGCGCCGAGTGGTTCGCCGCGGTAGATCTGAAATTTGCGCAACCGACCTCCGTATCGTTCCGCTGCCGAAAGCAACAGCGAATCGGATTGGGCGGTCACCGAGTTGGCGACCAGTCGGCCGCCATCACGCAGAGCGCGCCAGCAGTGCCCGAGCATGTCGGGCGAGGTCAACCCACCACCGACGAACACCGCGTCGGGTCCGGCAGCCTCGGCTGCCGCGGCGGTGAAACTCCCGGGGGCAGCACCGAGTACGCGCAATCCGGGCACTCCCAGACGCAGTGCATTGTTCTCGATCTGATCGCGTCGAGCCGGAGAGGACTCGAACGTCACTGCACGACAGGAAATGTCGGTCCGCATCCACTCGATGGCTATGGTTCCCGATCCACCCCCGATATCCCAGAGCAGCTCCCCCGGCGCAGGCGCCAATGCGCTCAGTGTCAACGCCCGCACTTCCTGCTTGGTCATCTGACCATCCCCGCCGAACGCGGAGTCGGCCAAGCCAGGAATTCTGGTGTATCTGATCGAACCGGGATCTCGAACACATTCGAGCGCAACGACATTGAGTGCGTCGATACCGTCGAACATCGAGTCTCTGGCGATCGCGCCGGTCACTCGCTCGGCCGATCCGCCGAGTTGTTCGAGGATCGTCACCTCGCTTGCACCGAAGCCGTTGGCGCACAGCACTGCCGCGATCTCGTCGGGAGTGCTGCCGTCGCGGCTCAACACGAGAATCCGGCGACCGTCGGTCAGTTCCGGCAACAGCATCTCGACCGGGCTGTTGACCAGGGACACCGTCGTGGTGTGCTGAAGTGCCCAGCCCAATCGCGCACATGCAAGCGAGACCGATGACGGTGCTGGATGGACGCGCAGCCGCTCGGCACCGAACTCTCGCGCCAGGCTCACCCCGATTCCGTGGAACATCGGATCCCCGCTGGCCAGGACGCACACTCTACGGCCCTCGTACGCGTCGATCATGGGCCTCAAATTCGGCAGCAACGGGCTCGGCCACGTCCTGCTCTCGGTGCAATGCGCACGGACGCTGTCGATCTGACGGACGGAACCGAACACCACATCCGCCTGCTCGACGGCCGTGCGGGAGGCTCTTGACAGGCCGTCCCAGCCGTCCGCGCCGATTCCCACGACGACGATCGGGCTCGGAATCACCTGCGGCATCAGCGCGGCATCCTGCGCCAGAGCCATTGCGGCAGTAGTCGCATGGCGAAGAACACCGGTCGGAGAGTGCCCGGAATCCACACTTTGGTCCGGCGTCTGCGCAACGCGGCGACCACGACGTCGGCGACCTGATCGGGGGTACTCGACATCGGTGCGGGCGTCATGCCCTCGGTCATGGAGCCGATGACGAAGCCAGGACGGGCGAGCAGCAGATGTACTCCACTGCCGTGCAGCGCATCACCGAGTCCACTGGCGAACCCGTCGAGACCGGCCTTGGCGGATCCGTAGACGTAATTGGCGCGTCGCACCCGCACCCCCGCAACCGAGGAGAACACCACCAGGTCCCCACTCCCCTGTTCCCTGAGGAGCTTCGAGGCGTGAGTGAGTACCGAGACCTGCGCCAGGAAATCCGTGGTGATGACGTCGAGAGCGTGCTGAGCATCGTTCTCGGCGCGGGCTTGGTCTCCGAGGATGCCGAAGGCGAGAACCACGATCCCGATGGGGCCGTGCTGCTCGGAGACCTCACGCAGAAGTTCGGCATGGGTATCCATCGCGTCTGCGTCGAACTCGATGGTGCGCACGGCTTCTGCACCGGCCTGCTGCACCCGTCGTACCTGCGCCGCCAGATCTGCACTGCGCCGAGCCGCCAATACGACGGTTCGCCCTGGGGCGAGTCGGGTGGCGACTTCCAGCCCGATCTCGCTGCGGCCGCCCAGCAGCAACAGCGTTCCGACTGCGGGTTCTGCTCGTCTGCTCACGCCGACCAGTCTGGCCGATCGGGCACCGTTCATTACAGTCGGGTTATGGCTGCCACCCCCGCTGACGCGACTGCCCTGACCGACGACGCACTCGGGTTCCTCACCGAACGGCACCTCGCCACGCTGACGACGCTCCGACCGGATGGAACACCGCACGTCGTGGCCGTCGGGTTCACCTACGACGCCGAGGCGCTGGTCGTCCGGGTCATCACCAACGACGTGTCACAGAAGGCGATCAACGCACGCCGCGGTGGCTATGCAGCCGTAACTCAGGTCGACGGTGCCCGCTGGCTGACGTTGGAGGGGCCCGCGTCGGTGCGAGAAGACCGTGAATCCGTCGTCGACGCCGAGAATCGCTACGCCCAGCGTTACCGCGTGCCGAGGGAGAACCCCACCAGGGTTGTCATCGAGGTCCGGGTCCAGCGGGTTCTGGGTAGCCGTTCGCTGCTGAGCCGCCAGTGAGGGTCTGTTCCGACGGCCACGGCAGAACGGTCAGGTTCGGCCACTCCGTGGTCCACCGTGCGGCTTTCGCCTCGTAGACGTGCCGCATCGGCACCCTCGGATTCGGTCTCACGATTCCGGCGAACAGGTCCTCGAACCCGTGCGGTGCGTAGACGATGTCCTCGCCGTCTCTGCCTCCGGTGATCCCGAAGCAACACGTGGTCGAGACGAAGTGATCGATTGCATCCTCGGTGCTGCGGAACGGAGCGATCCGACTGCCGAAATGCTGCTCGTACCACAGGTGCACACGCGCTTCGTTGCGTACTTCGACGTCGACGCCGAGGTCGGCGAACATCGAGGCTGCGGCCTCGATCGCGTCGTTCTCCGCGTCGTAGGACAGGTCGAAATCGTCGAAGTAGAAGAAGTCGTAATCCCGGATGCCCACCTGCGGTTCCCGATCGGCCAGGTGGTTCCACACCGTCTGGAACAGGCCCCCGGCAGTGAGATACCAACCGGGGAGCCCGAGCTTCGGTGCACGTCGAAGTATCTCGTCGACAACGGAATTGGCGCGGACGATCGAGACGAACTCGGCCTCGCGTTCTGTGCTCATACAGGCAGGACGGCCAGACCGTGGGGCCGCAGGTTGACCGATTCGCAGCCGTCCGCGGTGACGACGACGATATCCTCGATGCGCGCACCCCACTGCTCCCGGAAGTAGATCCCCGGTTCGATGCTGAAAGCCATGCCTTCGGTCAGCGGGATGTCGTTTCCGGCAACGATGTAGGGCTCTTCGTGCACCGACAGGCCGATACCGTGTCCGGTGCGGTGCAGAAATGCCTCGCCCAGCCCGGCGTCGACCAAGATGTCGCGGGCGGCCGCATCTATGGACTGTGCGGTCGCTCCCGGCACCACCGCATCGACGGCCGCTTGCTGCGCCCGCTCGAGCACTGCGTATCGTGCTGCGATCTCCGCTGCCGGTTCACCGAGACTGTAGGTGCGAGTCGAGTCGGAGTTGTATCCCGGTGCGACGGGACCTCCGATGTCGATGACGACGATGTCGCCTGCCTCGATGACACGATCGGATACCTCGTGGTGTGGATCTGCGCCATGCGGCCCGGACCCGACGATGATGAATTCCGGTGCGGTGTGGCCCTCTTCGACGATCGCGACCGCGATGTCCGCGGCGACCTGAGCTTCGGTGCGGCCCACTCGAAGCCACTCGCCCATCCGGGCGTGGACTCGGTCGATGGCGGACCCGGCCCGACGCAGCGCAGCGATCTCGGCTTGGTCCTTGACCATGCGAAGTTCGCGGAGCACGTCCGTAGCCAGTACCGGCACCGTACCGAAGACCTCGGCAAGCGGTACGAAGTGCAGCGCGGGCATCGCATCGGCAACCGCAGTCTTGGACCCGGCCGGTACCGCGGAAGCGACCAGCGCGTACGGATCGACGCCGTCGACCCAGTCCACCAGCGTCAGAGACAGATCCTGGGCCGCGGAATCACCCAGTGCAGCAAGCTCGAGCCGCGGAACCACGATGCTGGGTGTACTTCCGTCGGCAGGTACGACCAGAGCGATGAGACGCTCGAACGAACTGGCCTTCGAACCGATCAAGTACTGCAGATCCGGCCCTGGGGTGATCAGCAGTGCATCCAGCCCCGCATCCGATGTCAGGCGCGCGGCCCGCGCGAGCCGGGATGCGTATACGTCGCTCGAGAAACGTGAGGAACTGGCCGAAGAATCGATACTCATCCCTCCAGGCTAGTGCCGTTTGGCAAGATGGGCCCCATGACCGCACCCGGAAAGTCGCCGTTGCTGCTCCTCGATGGTGCGAGCTTGTGGTTCAGGGCCTACTACGCACTGCCCGAGTCGATTACGGCACCGGATGGCCGGCCGGTCAATGCCGTGCGTGGGTTCCTCGACATGATCTCGGCGTTGATCGGGCGCACCGAACCCACACGATTGGCAGTCTGCCTGGATCTGGACTGGCGGCCGCAGTTCCGAGTGGACCTGGTGCCGACCTACAAGGCGCACCGCGTGGCCGAGGCACCACCGGAGGTTGCCGAGAGCGAAGAGGTTCCGGAGACCCTTACTCCGCAGGTGGACATGATCATGGATGTTCTCGCCGCACTGGGGATCGCCACCGCAGGCGCGGACGGACTGGAGGCCGACGACGTGCTCGGCACGTTGGCTGCGCGCGAGCGCCGGAACCCAGTGGTCGTGGTCAGCGGGGACAGAGACCTGTTGCAGGTCGCCGCCGACGAGCCGAACGAGGTTCGGGTTCTGTACGTGGGGCGTGGATTGGCCAAGGCCGAATTGTTCGGTCCGGCATTGGTTTCCGAACGATACGGCGTTCCTCTGCACCGCGCGGGCGCGGCATACGCCGAACTCGCACTTCTCAGAGGCGACGCCTCAGACGGCCTGCCCGGAGTGAAGGGCATCGGTGAGAAGACGGCATCGACCCTGATGCTCCAGTACGAGTCGGTCGCAGCACTGCGCGACGCGGCGCTCGATCCGTCCTCGGACATGGCCAAGGGCATCCGCGCGAAGCTGGCCAACGCCAGCGACTACCTCGACGCTGCCCTTCCCGTCGTGCGGGTGGTCACCGATGCGGATGTCGTGCTGTCGAAGTCCGATGAGATTCCGGCCGAGCCTGCCGACAGAAACGCGCTCGACGCTCTGGCCGAGAACCTCGGGGTGGAAAATGCCGTGGCACGCCTCGTCGCGGCGATGGCGGCCACGGCAGAGCGGACATGACCGAACAACCGAGTGCGCTATTTCGGTAGCGAGACCTCGTAGTTGGCGTCGTCGTCCAGGAAGGTCAACGTCACCTTCTTGAACGCTCCGTCGACCGTCAGCGTGCAGTCGACGCTCGCACCCTTCTCGACCCTGATGTTCTGCGGGCAGGACACCCCGGACACCTCGGAAGCACCGTAGGACTCGGTGACGACCTTGCGGACACCCTCCTGTGCGGCCGCAGTATCCAGAACGGTCGACCGACCGAAGGCAAAGAACGAGACCAGAGCGATCACCGCGACCACAGCGACGACGGCACCGACGATGATCAGAGGTTTCTTCGACTGCGACCCGGCGGGACCCGGCCCCTGCTGATTCGGGTACTGCTGATTCGGATACTGCTGGTTGGGGTTCCACGGCTGCTGAGGCTGCTGCCCGTACTGACCGGGACCGTACTGACCACCGCCGTATTGCTGTGGGGCGTAGGGATTCTGATAGGCCGGATCACCGGGTCCCTGGGCACCCGTCCCGGGATACGGCGTGCCGTACTGCTGGCCGGCCGGGTATTGCTGTGCGGGATTCTGCTGTGCGGGATTCTGCGTGGTCGGGTACTGGCCCTGGGGGTAGCCGCCTTGCGGGTACTGGCCTTGCGGGTACTGCCCCTGTGGGTAACCGCCCTGCGGGTATTGCCCCTGTGGATAGCCTGCAGAGGGATACTGCCCCTGCGGGTACGGGTTGCCGGGGGGTTGCGGACTCTGCCCGTAACCACCCGGCGCGGATTCACCGTAGGGCGTGTTCGGCGCTGCGGGCGGCTGTGCGTACGGCCCCCACGCGGACGGTGCCGGGGTCTGCGAACCCTGCTCAGGAGTGGAGCCGGTATGCGAAGGCGGAGCCGCGGGTGATTCCGGAGTGTCTTTCGCGGTACCGTCCTGCTGGTCGGGATTGCGCGACCAACTGTTGTCGGAATCGGTCGGACCGTTTGGGCCGCTCATCTCGCCTCCACTGAAAATTCGGTTTCGTCGGGGGTACCGTATCCCGATCCTGCCACCTCCCGCTGGACCGACCCGGCAGTGCGCTTCACGGCGGGAGCGTGAGCCGGACGTTGTGCTCCGGTCTCGATGACGACGCGCTCGTCAGGCGGCATCGACCGCGACCACGCCCCGGCGTAGGGCTGCGATGGCGCGGGCTGCAGTGCGCGAGAGTTCCGGCTCCGGGGCAGCGAGCCGTACCTGATCGAGCAGATCGATGACCTGCCGACACCATCGGACGAAGTCTCCACCCGAGAGCGCTCTACCGTTGTCGCCCGCCGTGACCAGAGCGTCGACCAACGAGTGATCGGATGCCCACTTGTAGATCGCCTTCACGAAGCCCATGTCGGGTTCCCTCGTGGGCGGGAGCTTGTGGCGAACTTCGTCGGAACGTAGTTCGTGCCACACCCGTACCGTCTCGGTCAACGCGTGCCGAATCGGCCCCGTCGGACCGTGCGGGGTGATGTCTCCTTCCGATCGTGACTCGTAGACCACTGCCGAGACCACCGCTGCCAATTCTGCGGGCGAGAGCCCCTGCCACAGGCCGGTCCGCAAACATTCCGCGACGAGGAGATCGGATTCGGAGTAGATCCGGCTCAATCGGGCACCGTCGTCGGTCACCTTCGGATCTTTGCCCTCGGTCACGTAGCCGCGGTCCGCAAGCAACGCAAGGATGCGGTCGAAGGTTCTGGCCAGGGAGTTCGTCGTGGCCGAGACCTTCTGACGCATCGTTTCCGTCTCGCGGGCCAGGCGGTTGTAGCGCTCGCCGATACGTCCGAGCTCGTCACGGTCGGGCCGGTTGTGGACCGGGTGCGATCGAATGGCGCGGCGCAGAGTTGCCAGCTCTTTGTCGTCCGCTGCTGTCGACTTCCGCCGAATCCGGTCCGACGGCTGCGAAATTCCACGCGTCACGAGGGCCGCTGCGATATCACGTCGAGTCTTCGCGGTGCGATGGTCGACGAATCGCGGCAGTCGCATCGTGCCGAGAGAGGTTGCAGGCGACGGGAAGTCCGCTGCCGACAGCCGGCCCGCCCATTTGTCCTCGGTCAAGACGAGCGGGCGCGGATCGGCCTGGTCGTCGTCGGGCTCGAGCACCACGGCAAGACCGCTCCGCCGCCCACTCGGCACGGAGATGACGTCGCCGCGACGCAAGGCCCGGAGTGAATCGACGGCCTTGTCTCGTCGATCCGATCTGTTCTGACGCGCGAGGGTCTTCTCGCGTTCTTTCAGCCGCTCCCGCAGCCGCGCGTATTCGAAGTACTCGCCCTCGGGGCCTCCGAGTCGCGCACCGAGTGTGTCCAGAGTCTGAACGTTCTTTTCGATTCCCCGGACCATGCCGACCACCGAGCGATCGGCCTGGAACTGAGCAAAGGACCGTTCGAGCAGCAGTCGAGAGTCGGCCGCGCCGAACTGTTCGATCAGATTGATCGACATGTTGTACGCCGGTGCGAACGAACTGCGCAGCGGGAAGGTTCTGGTCGACGCGAGCCCGGCGACCTCGGTCGGCTCGGTGCCCGGCTGCCACAGCACGACGGCGTGCCCTTCGACATCGATGCCGCGTCGTCCGGCTCGGCCGGTCAGCTGGGTGTACTCCCCCGGCGTCAACTCGGCGTGCGTTTCGCCGTTGAACTTGACGAGCTTTTCGAGCACCACGGTTCGGGCGGGCATGTTGATGCCCAAGGCCAGGGTCTCGGTGGCGAACACCGCTCTGACCAGACCCTTGACGAACAACTCCTCCACGGTATGCCGGAAGACCGGCAACATACCGGCGTGATGGGCTGCGAACCCCCGTTCGAGTGCATCACGCCACTCCCAGAAGCCGAGCACCTCCAGGTCCTCCCGCGGGAGCTCGGAGGTGTGCTTTTCCACGATGTACCGAATCTCTTCGGCCTGCTCCGGCGTGGTCAACACCAGGCGCGACCGCATGCATTGGCTCAGGGCCCCGTCGCACCCGGCCCGGCTGAAGATGAAGGTGATCGCGGGAAGCAGACCTTCCTCGTCGAGCTTTGCGATCACGTCGGGCCGGGCCAGCGGGCGGTTGTTGGCCCCGCTGCCGTGACCACCACCACGACCTCCGCCGCCTGCTCGACCACCTCGACCTCGGCTGTGTGGCGCGTGCCAACGGTCCATCGAGTCGAGAGACTGGCGTTGTTTGACATGGCGGACGAGCTCGCGATCGACCACGACCTTCTGGTCACCGTCGCGTGACTGCGCTCTCGTATCGAACAGATCGAACAACCGTCGGCCCACCATGATGTGCTGAGACAGGGGCACCGGACGGTTCTCGTCCACCACGACAGAGGTGTCACCGCGCACGGTGCTCATCCAGGCCCCGAATTCCTCGGCGTTGCTCACGGTGGCCGAGAGACTGACCAGACGAACATCGTCGGACAGATGCAGGATGACCTCTTCCCACACCGCGCCGCGGAAGCGGTCGGCCAGATAGTGCACCTCGTCCATGACGACGTGGGACAGCCCACGCAAGGCGTCGGAGGATGCGTACAGCATGTTGCGCAGCACTTCCGTCGTCATGATGACGATGGGGGCGTCGGGGTTGACGGACGAATCTCCGGTGAGCAAACCGACGGTGTCTCGGCCGTACCGGGCGGTCAGCTCCGCGAACTTCTGGTTGCTCAGCGCTTTGATCGGAGTGGTGTAGAAACACTTGCGTCCCGCAGCGAGGGCCAAGTGCACGGCAAACTCGCCGATCACCGTCTTGCCCGCGCCGGTGGGGGCACAGACCAGAACGCCGTGGCCGTTCTCGAGTGCCGTACACGCATCGACCTGAAATCTGTCGAGGGGGAATCCGAGCTCGGCAGAAAATTTCTGCAACTCGGAGGGGCTCGTGCTCGGTTGCACGTCCACGGTCGTCTCTGTCATACGCCGGCTCCAGCGCTTCGGCAGAGGTCAGATCGTGTCGTCGTACTCTGCGTGGGTGCGGGTAGCCGAACCGAACCCGGTGCGCGGCGGTGTCGGATCGACAGCGTGTGGGGACTCGATCGAACCTGCGCCTTCGAGTGGCGTTGCTTCGTCATCTGACACATCACCCCATTCATCTCTTCTCTTGCGCAACTTACGCTTGTCGTGAATCCGCGCAATCTGCACTGCCATTTCGAAGAGGACCGTCAACGCCAACGCCAACGCCAACATCGAGAACGGGTCCTGTCCCGGAGTCGCGATGGCAGCGAAGACGAACAGACCGAAGATGAGCCCGCGGCGCCACGCCCTCAGTCGTTCGTACGTGAGCACGCCGACGACGTTCAGAGCCACCACGAGAAGCGGAATCTCGAAGCTGACACCGAAGATGATGAGGAGGTTGATCAAGAATCCGAAATACTGATCGCCGCTCAGGGCGGTGATCTGAACGTTGTCGCCGATCGACAGCAGGAAATGCAGTCCCTTGGCCACCACGAAGTAGGCCAGGACCGCACCGGTGACGAACAGCGCTGCGGCAGCGGTGACGAACGAGACGGCGTAGCGACGTTCGTTGGCGTACAGACCCGGGGTGATGAACGCCCAGATCTGATACAGCCAGATGGGGCAGGCCAACACGACGCCGGCGGTGAACGCAACCTTGAATCGGAGCAGGAATTGATCGAACGGACCGGTCGCCAGCAGCCGACACTGATCGTCGTTGCTCAAGTCGGCGCGGAGGCTGGGATCGAGCGTGCAGTAAGGGCCTCGAAGAAGGTCGCCGAGACTTTCGACACCGAAGATCGTGTGCGAGTACCAGAAGAACCCGAACGCGGTGGTGACAGCGACAGCCACGAGGGACCACAGGAGCCGAGTTCGTAGCTCGTACAAATGGTCGACCAACGACATCGTGCCGTCGGGATTGACTCGGCGCCTACTACGCCGCGGATCGAACGGAATTCGCATGGTGTTCTACGGTCAGCCTTCTCAGGTCGGACAACTGCGCGTTGCCGTCACCGACAGCAGTGAACCTTCGGTGCCCAACTGGCACCGAAGGTGTGCTGAGCGGACTGCGCTCAGGCAGACTTCGCGTCGTGCTGCTGCGCGTCGACGTTGGTCGGCGCAACGGGAGCAGGCGACGGCAGCTGAGCGGGGGCTGCGGGGTGCTGTGCCGCCGTGGTGTCGGTGTCGGATTTGCCGTCGTTCTGCATCTCTTTCACCTCACTCTTGAAGATACGAAGCGAGCGGCCGAGCCCACGAGCAGCGTCGGGCAGCTTCTTGGAACCGAACAAAATGATGACGACCACTGCAACGATCGCCCAGTGCCAGGGACTGGTGAATCCCATGTGAACCTCCTGAGATCAGATGAATCGAGCGTACCCGACAACGAGTGACGGCCAGGGACGAGGCGCACACCGGTTTGCCTGTAGTTCATCTCGACACGGTGCGGTCTGTGCTGGTGGCGTCGAGCTCGGCGTACGCAGCGAGCGCCGAACGGGCACGCTCGCGCACGGAGTTCACCAAGGATTCAGGTGACAGTACCGCTACGCCGCCCCCGAAACCCAGCGTCAGACGGGTCATCCACTGCAGGGTCGCGAACCTCATCGTCACTTCTATCGACCCGTCGGCGTCGGCGGCGACCTGCGTCATCGGGTAGTAGTCGAGAATCCAGGTGAACGAGGGCGACACCTTCAGGCGTGCCTGCGACAACGAAGGATCGTCGTTGAAGATCTCGAAGGCATCCTCGTCCTGGACCGATTCCGGCGCCGCAGCGGGCTCGTCGAGTTCTGCCGCCGAGTCGATGCGGTCGAACCGAAACAGTCGAACGCCCTCGGCTCCACGGCACCATGCCTGCAGATAACTGTGGTCGTCGACGACCACGGTCCTGATCGGATCGACGGTCCTCTCGGTGACGACGTCCCGCGAGGCCGAATAATACGTCAGCTCCAGTGCATGCCGGTTGCGCAGAGCAGAGCGCACAGTGCTCGAGACCGGCCCCTCCTCGGTGCCCGAGCTCTCGTGATCGGACGAGAGCGGGACATTGGCCGCTGCCGATCCTGCCGCGGTCTCGATCTTCGCAATCGCGCGCTGGGTGGCGGACGGATCGACCATTCCGGGCATCGATGTCAGTGATCGCAGCGCAACCAGCAAGGCCGTGGCCTCGGTCGAGGTCAGGCGCAGTGGACGGTCGATACCGGCCGAGAACGTCACATCGATACTTTCCTCCGAGAAGGAGAGATCGATGAGGTCACCGGGTCCGTAGCCGGGCAACCCACACATCCACAGTTGGTTCAGATCGGCCATCAGAGTCTCGGTCGACACACCCAGTTCGTGTGCGGCCTCTTCGGCACTCAGCCCCGGATTGGCCATGAAGAACGGCACCATGTTCAGCAGCCGTGCCAGCCGAGTCGACAATCGCGCGCTCATCGCTGCCTCCCCGAGTCCGCGGCAGTCCGCAACGTCGAGATCACGTCGGCCCGCAATTCTGCGGGTTCGAGCACCACCGCATCCGCGCCGTGACCAGCGATCAGACGTGAGATCCAATCCCAGGAGCGCACGGGCACCTCCACGACTGTTCCGGTGCGATCGCCCACGTTCTTCGTGCCCACGACCGTTCCCATCCTCCGCAACTCGAGCGCTCTGCCGTCGTGCAGCCACACTCGTGCCGTACCGGAGACCGAGGACGTCCCCGCTACCCGGCGAACGATGTCTTGCAGATCGACACCGTCGGGTTTGCGGACGCTCTGGGGTGCACCGAAGGACTTGACGTCGTCGCCGATGCGGGAGAGGCGAAAGGTTCGGGTGTCGTCGCGATCGACATCGTGTCCCACCAGGTACCAGCGTCCGCGAAATGTCACGACGCCCCACGGCTGGACGGTTCTGGTGGTGTACGGCTCCGTCAACGACGGTCGATGCTCGAACCGCACCGACTTTCCTGCATCGATGGCAGCGAGCAGAGCGCCCAGTGCGGGCTCGGAGCCCCGGGTCCTGGCCGGAACCGCGGTGACCGCCGCTGCGGACTCGTTCTGGTCGACCTGGATACCGGCCGCCCGCAGTTTGAGCAATGCACTCTGCGCCGCTGACGTGAGCTCGGGCGACTCCCACAGTTTCACAGCCACAGCAACCGCTGCCGATTCTTCGCTGGTGAGGTCGATATCGGGAAGCTCGTACGCGTCGCGATTGATGCGATAGCCCTCGACGCCACCGAATCTGGTGGCCGCACCGGTTTCCAACGGGACACCGAGATCGCGCAGTTCGTTCTTGTCCCGCTCGAACATCCTGCTGAACGCTTCGTGGCTGGTGGAGTCGTCGTACCCGGCAACGCTCTCCCTGATCCATTCCGCGGTCAGGAACTGACGCGTCGAGAGCAGACAGATGACCAGGTTCATCAGGCGTTCGACTTTGGTGGTGGCCACGACCGTCGAGCCTAGTAGCTCATCGACGGCCGGAGCGGTAGCGACCCGAACATACGAGCTACATCGACGCGATCAGTCTTTCCACTCGCTCGTCGACCGAGCGGAAGGGATCCTTGCACAGCACGGTGCGCTGCGCTTGGTCGTTGAGCTTGAGGTGCACCCAGTCCACGGTGAAGTCGCGACCGGCTTCTTGCGCAGCCGTGATGAACTCGCCTCGAAGTTTCGCTCGGGTGGTCTGCGGCGGTAGATCGACTGCTTCGTCGATCTGGTCGTCCTCGGTGACGCGCTTGGCCAATCCCTTGCGTTGCAGCAGATCGAACACGCCGCGACCACGCTTGATGTCGTGATACGCCAGGTCCAGCTGGGCAATCTTGGGATCGGAGAGCTCCATCGAGTACCGATCCTGGTATCGCTGGAACAGCTTGCGTTTGATGACCCAATCGATCTCGGTGTCCACCTTCGCGAAATCCTGCGCCTCGATCGCATCGAGCGTACGACCCCAGAGGTCGACCACCTGTTCCACCTGGGTGTTCGGCTCGCGCGTTCTGAGGTGCTCGACGGCCCGGGCGTGGTACTCGCGTTGGATATCGAGGGCGCTGGCCTGACGGCCCCCGGCCAGTCGCACCGGGCGTCGACCGGTCAGATCGTGACTGACCTCACGGATAGCCCGAATCGGATTGTCCAGCGCGAAATCTCGGAACGAGACGCCGGCCTCGATCATCTCCAGAACGAGCGCGGCCGTGCCGACCTTGAGCATCGTCGACGTCTCGGCCATGTTCGAATCGCCCACGATGACGTGCAATCTGCGGTACTTCTCGGCATCGGCATGCGGTTCGTCGCGAGTGTTGATGATGGGTCGCGACCGCGTGGTGGCCGAGGAGACGCCCTCCCAGATGTGCTCGGCGCGCTGAGACAGGCAGAATGTCGCTGCCTTCGGGGTCTGAAGCACCTTCCCCGCCCCGCAGATCAGCTGCCGTGTGACCAGGAACGGCAGCAGAACGTCCGAGATTCTGGAGAACTCCCCGGCTCGCTGTACCAGGAAATTCTCGTGGCAGCCGTAGGAGTTGCCTGCCGAGTCCGTGTTGTTCTTGAACAGGTAGATATCGCCGCCGATACCCTCTTCGGCGAGCCGTTGCTCGGCGTCGATCAACAGGTCTTCCAGGACTCGTTCGCCTGCCCTGTCATGGGTGACCAACTGCAGCAGACTGTCACACTCGGCGGTCGCGTACTCGGGATGCGAACCCACATCGAGGTACAAGCGAGCCCCGTTGCGAAGGAACACATTCGAGCTGCGTCCCCACGAAACCACCCGGCGGAACAGATACCGCGCCACTTCGTCCGGACTGAGCCGTCGGTGTCCGTGGAAAGTACACGTGACACCGAACTCTGTCTCGATGCCCATAATTCGTCGCTGCACACTTCGACACTACAACGCAACCTCGGAATCGATGTGTCGGAGCGCGCGGATGTCGTCCGTGCCTAGGGTGGTTGTCATGACGCCCGCGCACACCACCGTTTCGGCTGCCGTTCGAGCGTGGGACCTGTCCCTGGTGACCAGGAGTGCGGAGCTGCGGTCCAGCCGGGCGGACGCCGGGCTGCGTGCGCTGAGCACTGCGGCCGATCACGGTCGATTGTGGCTCGGTGCTGCAGCTCTGTTGGTCGCCGCGGGCGGTTCTGCCCGCCGCGGCGGCGTGCGAGGACTGGTTGCGCTGGCCGGGGCGAGCGCGACAGCAAACGGTCTGCTCAAGCCACTGTTCCCACGATCTCGCCCCGACACCGAGCTGGTTCCGGTACTTCGCCGCCTGCTGGCACCGCCGGTGTCCTCGTCTTTTCCATCCGGACATTCGGCATCGGCGGCGGCGTTCGTCACCGCGGTGGCAATCGAGTCACCGATTGCCGCGACCCTGCTGGCCCCGGTCGCGGCCGCGGTCTGCTACTCACGCGTCCATGTCGGAGTGCACTGGCCCACCGACGTCATCGCCGGCGCAGCTCTCGGTTCGGCCATCGCCGTGTCGTCTCGGCGATGGTGGGCTGTGCGCTCGGAGGTGCCCGCAGATCTCGGATCGCCGCTCGAGGTGGAGCCTCTCGAGCGAGGGCGAGGTCTGCTCGTGCTCGTCAACCCGGGATCGGGCGACGACTCCGACGCGGTGCCGGAGGCGATTCGGGAAGCGCTACCGGACGCCGAACTGTTCGTCCCGGACCCGGAACAGGATTTCGAGGAGCAACTCGATCGGAGAATCCTCACCACGTCCCCGCGAGCCCTCGGCGTGTGCGGCGGCGACGGAACGGTGGTTGGCGTCGCTGCGTCGGCGGTGCGCAACGGCCTACCGCTCGCCGCGTTCCCCGGTGGCACCCTCAATCACTTCGCCCGCGACACCGGACTGACCGCCGTCGCAGACACTGCTGCAGCCGTCGAACAGGGCACTGCCGAACTGGTCGACATCGCCGCAGTGTCCGTCGATGGCGCCAGGGTGTCTTTCGTCAACACCGCAACGTTCGGTGGATATCCCGATTCGGTGAGGTTGCGCCAGAAACTCGAGCACCGCATCGGAAAGTGGCCCGCCGCAGCCATCGCGATGGCGAGGGTGTTGGCGGCCGCGGAACCACTGAACATCAGGCTCGATGGTGCCGGGCACTCGGTCTGGATGCTGTTCGTCGGCAATGGAAAGTATGCGCCGGCCGATCAGGTTCCGATGTCGCGCAGCAGTATTCACACCGGCACCCTCGACGTCAGGTTCCTCCCCTCGGAACCGAAGGCGTCGAGAACCAGACTGCTGTGGGCAACCGTCACCGGCACGCTCGGCTCATCGCCGGCGTATGTCCGGCGAGTGGCGCAGGAGCTGACGGTGGCCGTCGAGGGCGCTCCGGTTGCACTGGCGGCAGACGGCGAAGTAGTAGGCGAGGGAAATCGATTCGAGTTCACCAGCGACAAAAACGGCCTCGCGCTGTACCGGAAGCGGTAGAGCGCGAGGCCATCTCACAAGTCGGGGAACCTACTGAGCCGTTCGGGGCTCGGACGCGCCGTCTGCGGAGTTGCCGTCCGAAAGACCGGGCCCTGGCTCCACCGCCGGAGCAGGCAACATCTCCTCCAAGGCCGATCCGGCAATACGTCGGAACGCACGGCGGGGCCGACCCTGATCCAACACGGCCACTTCGAGCGCCGATACTTCGAGAACCTTCTTCTCCGGCTCGCCGCCCGCGGCAGGTGGTGTTGCCGGACCTGCAGAGAGGGCATCGACCGCCACGCGTACAGCGTCGGCCAGATCCAGCCCGGGCCGGTAGGTGTCTTTCAACGCGGCCACGATCGGCTCGGTCGTTCCACCCATGACGACGAAATCCTGCTCGTCGACGATCGACCCGTCGTAGGTGATGCGGTAGAGCTGAGTCGCGATCGGCTCGTCCTGATGCGAGACCTCCGCGACACAGATTTCGACCTCGTACGGCTTGAGCTGCTCGGTGAAGATAGTGCCGAGAGCCTGCGCATACGTCTTCGCGAGCGAACGACCGGTCACGTCACGCCGGTCGTAGGTGTACCCCTTGATGTCTGCGTGCTGAATGCCCGCCTTCCGCAGATTCTCGAACTCGTTGTACTTGCCCACGGCCGCGAAACCGATCCGGTCGTAGAGTTCGCTGACCTTGTGCAACGCCGTGGAGCGGTTCTCGGCCACGAACAGCACACCATCTGCGTACGTCAATACGATGACGCTTCGGCCGCGACCGATTCCCTTGCGCGCCAACTCCGAACGATCCCGCATGATCTGTTCGGCAGATGCGTAGTACGGCATCGTCATGGTGCGCTATCCCCTTCGTTCACGTCCTGGCCGGAGCGGGTCCGATGCTCGGCACCTCCCGCGTCTGCGGAACTTTCCGCCCGCTCCGCGAGAACGGTCCGTGCTGCTGACGACACGCGGTCGTGCGCGACGTCGTGCGCACCGATGCTGGTGATCGTGACCGCCGTCGGGTAAATGCCTCTGGTGACGTCCGGTCCGCCGGTGGCCGAGTCGTCGTCCGCGGCGTCATAGAGCGATTCGACTGCTGCGCGAATCGCCTCTTCCTCGGTCATCGCGGGCCGGTAGAGCTTCTTGAGAGCAGACTTGGCGAACAGTGATCCCGACCCCACGGCGTGGTAACCCGACCGCTCCTCGTATCGCCCGCCCACCACGTCGTAGGACACGATGCGACCGGCACGATCCGGGTCCGAGATGTCGATGTCGAATCCGACGAGCAGAGGGACAGCGGCGAGACCCTGCATTGCGGCACCGAGATTGCTCCGCACCATCGACGACAGCTTGTTGGCCTTGCCGTTGAACGTGAGGGGAACACCCTCGATCTTCTCGTAGTGCTCCAGTTCGACAGCGAACAGTCGTACCAGCTCGATTGCGATACCTGCGGTTCCGGCGATGCCCGCCGCCGAGTACTCGTCGGTGACGTAGACCTTCTGCATGTCGCGGTTGGCGATCAGATTGCCCTGTGTGGCCCGGCGATCACCCGCGATCAGGACCCCGCCCGCGTAGGTCAGGGCGACGATCGTCGTGCCGTGCGGAGCGATACCGGACTTGTCGGAGTTGCCGCTCGCAGTGTGCGACGCCAGGTCGGCGGCCAGACCGCTCTCGGGTAACAGATGGGGGGCGTGCTGCCGAAGGTAGTCCGAGAACGACGAACTGCTCGATCCGAGTGGGATCGCCACCGCGTCGCCGGCCGACCTGGGGTCCGAACGATCCACCGTCACTGGCCGCCCTTCTGAACGTAGGCGCGAACGAAGTCCTCTGCATTCTCCTCGAGGACGTCGTCGATCTCGTCCAGAAGATCGTCGGTCTCCTCGGCCAGCTTCTCGCGGCGTTCCTGACCACCGGATCCGGTGTCGCCTGGGACCTCATCGTCGTCGCCGCCGCCAGAGCGCCGTGTCTGCTCCTGTGCCATAGTCGCCGACCTCCTCCGTGTTTCGAGAAAACAGTTCTACTGCACGCTCATCGATCCATCCGAGATGCACCATCGTGGATGTGCAACCGAACGTTCCGCCGAAAGTGCACGGACCTTTACCCTACCGACAGACCGGGTCGCCCGGACGTCGAGACACCACCGAATACTCGGGCGATCGCCCGGACTGGTCAGTTGGTGAGCTGATCGACGAGCTCGGCGGCACTGTCGACAGATTCGAGCAGTGCACCGACGTGCGCCTTGGTGCCGCGCAGCGGCTCGAGCGTCGGGATGCGGACCAGTGAATCGCCGCCGAGGTCGAAGATGACCGAATCCCAGCTGGCCGCAGCGATGTCAGCACCGAATTTGCGCAGGCACTCACCTCGAAAATACGCCCTGGTATCCGGCGGTGGAGTGCCGACGGCATCGAGTACCTGCTGTTCGGTGACCAACCGATCCATCGACCCGCGTGCGACGAGTCTGTTGTAGAGGCCCTTGTCCAGCCGAACATCCGAGTACTGCAGATCCACCAGATGTAGACGCGGAGCCGACCAGCCCAGCCCTTCGCGTTGGCGGAATCCCTCGAGCAGACGTAGTTTGGCCGGCCAGTCGAGCAGGTGGGCACATTCCATCGGGTCACGCTCGAGGAGGTCGAGCACCATGGCCCACTTGTCGAGAATGTCGAGGGCACGAGCATCGTCGCTCCCCTCGGCCGCGACGAATTTGGCTGCACGTTGGTGGTAGATGCGCTGCAGCGCAAGACCGGTCAGCTCGCGTCCGTCCGCGAGCGCCACGGCTTTGCGCAGGGTGGGATCGTGGCTGATCTGGTGCACCGCCGTCACCGGCCTGGCCAATTGCAGATCGGACAGATCGACGCCCGCTTCGATGAGGTCCAGGACGAGCGCGGTGGTACCGACCTTGAGGTAGGTCGACATCTCGGCGAGGTTCGCATCACCGATGATGCAGTGCAATCGTCGGTACTTGTCCGCATCCGCATGCGGCTCGTCTCTGGTGTTGATGATGCCGCGCTTGAGTGTGGTCTCGAGCCCGACCTCCACCTCGATGTAGTCCGCGCGCTGAGACAGCTGGAATCCGGCATCGTCGCCGGACTGGCCGATTCCGACGCGACCCGACCCGGTGATGACCTGCCTCGACACGAAGAACGGGGACAGACCCGCGACGACCGACGAGAACGGAGTCTCGCGCGACATCAGGTAGTTCTCGTGCGTACCGTACGACGCGCCTTTTCCATCGACATTGTTCTTGTACAGCTGCAAACGCGGAGCACCGGGCACGCTCGACGCGTGGCGGGCGGCGGCCTCCATCACGCGTTCGCCTGCCTTGTCCCAGATCACCGCGTCCAGGGGATCGCGAACCTCGGGAGCGGAGTATTCGGGGTGTGCATGATCGACGTACAGGCGGGCTCCGTTGGTCAGAATCATGTTGGCCGCGCCGATCTCGTCGGCATCGATGACCGGTGCCGGGCCGCTGAATCGTCCGAGGTCGAAGCCACGGGCGTCGCGCAGGGGCGACTCGACCTCGTAGTCCCAGCGCGTGCGCTTGGCGCGAGGTACTCCTGCTGCGGCTGCGTAGGCCAGCACGGCCTGGGTCGACGTCAGGATCGGGTTGGCGGTTGGTTCGGTAGGCGAAGAGATGCCGTACTCGACCTCGATACCGATGATGCGCTGCATGCGTTCGAGCCTAGACGGAGGGCACAGACAGATCAGGGCGCGCCCTGTACGGACGCGCCCCGAGACTGGTCTGTGCTGGACCTACAGGTACTGACCGGTGTTGGCCTCGGTGTCGATGGCCCGGCTCGCGCTCGCGTTCTTGCCGGTGACCAGCGTGCGGATGTACACGATCCGCTCGCCCTTCTTGCCGGAGATTCGAGCCCAGTCGTCCGGATTGGTCGTGTTCGGTAGATCTTCGTTCTCGGCGAACTCGTCGACGATGGAGTCGAACAGGTGCTGGATTCGCAGACCTGAGTTGCCGGTCTCGAGCACCGACTTGATGGCGTACTTCTTCGCGCGGTCCACGATATTCTGGATCATGGCACCGGAATTGAAGTCCTTGAAGTACAGAACTTCTTTGTCACCGTTGGCGTAGGTGACCTCGAGGAAGCGGTTGTCGTCGCTTTCGGCATACATCCGCTCGACCACGCGGTCGATCATCGCGTGGATGCATGCTGCGCGGTCGCCACCGAACTCGGCGACATCGTCTGCGTTGACCGGAAGCGAATCGGTGAGGTACTTCGAGAAGATGTCCTGCGCCGACTCGGCGTCGGGACGTTCGATCTTGATCTTGACGTCCAAGCGTCCGGGTCGCAGGATCGCGGGATCGATCATGTCTTCACGATTGGACGCACCGATGACGATGACGTTCTCCAGCCCTTCGACACCATCGATCTCGGCCAGCAACTGCGGAACGACAGTCGTCTCGACGTCGGAGGAGACACCCGACCCGCGAGTACGGAAGATCGAGTCCATCTCGTCGAAGAACACGATCACCGGGGTGCCCTCGGACGCCTTCTCCCTGGCGCGCTGGAAGATCATGCGGATGTGACGTTCGGTCTCTCCGACGAACTTGTTCAGCAGTTCGGGACCCTTGATGTTGAGGAAGAAGGACTTCGCCTCCTTGGCATCCTGACCACGAGCCTCTGCGATCTTCTTGGCCAACGAGTTGGCCACGGCCTTCGCGATCAAGGTCTTACCGCAGCCGGGAGGCCCGTAGAGCAGAACTCCCTTGGGCGGACGCAGCGAGTATTCGCGGAACAGGTCCTTGTGCAGGAACGGAAGCTCGACGGCGTCGCGAATCTGCTCGATCTGGCGACCGAGACCACCGATGTCCTCGTAGCCGACGTCCGGGACCTCTTCGAGAACGAGATCTTCCACCTCGGCCTTCGGCACGCGCTCGAAGGCGTAGCCGGCTTTGGTGTCGACCAGCAGGGAGTCGCCGGGACGAAGTTTGCGAGAGGGCTCGTCCGGGTCGACCGGTCCGTCGTCGTTGACCATGTCGATCAGCGGCTTGGCCAGCCACACGACGCGCTCTTCGTCGGCATGTCCGACGACGAGAGCTCGCGACCCGTCACCGAGCAGCTCACGCAAAGTGCTGATCTCACCCACCTGATCGAAAGTGCAGGCTTCGACGATGGTCAGCGCCTCGTTCAAGCGCACGGTCTGCCCCGGTGCCAGCGAGTCGGCCTCGATGTTCGGCGAGCACGTGAGCCGCATCTTTCGACCGGAGGTGAACACGTCGACGGTTCCGTCATCGAACACACTGAGCAGAACGCCGTAACCGCTCGGTGGTTGGCCGAGTCGATCGACTTCCTCGCGAAGTGCGATGAGTTGCTGCCGTGCCTCTTTGAGAGTGTCCATCAACTTGCTGTTGCGCAGCGAGAGCGAATCGACACGGCCTTCGAGCTCGCGTACTTGTTCTGGGGACTCCCCCAGCTGCCGGCGTAGTGCAGCGGCCTCGGCTCGCACGGCGTCCAGTTCGGCTCGGGCCGCGGCCACATCCGGATTGTCTGTTGAGCTCATGAGCGACTCCTCCCAGTGACGATCTATCAACGCTACCGGCACCGGCCCGAATGTGCGGACCGACACCACGATCGGGAACGTTCAGGCTGTGGTGCGGGCGCGGCGTGGCACGGGTGGCCGATCCGGCCACCGGCCCTCGACCGCGTCACCGATACTGCCCGATCGGCCGCCTCACCAGTGACGATGCGAGTTCGAGGCTGAGATGAGCCGCGCGATGGTGCGAGGCGCACACAGACGTGGTGATCGAGAGATGACACCGATCACGAAGTCACAATTCGAGATCGATCAGCCTTTTCCGGAACGCCGCTGGGGCTTGGGTGTGACGGTGCCCTCGGCAAGTCGACGAACGCTGACGAGGAACGCGGTGTGTCCCTGCATGCGATGCTCGGGCCGAACCGCCAGTCCGACGACGTGCCAACCCCGCACCATCGACTCCCACGAGCGCGGTTCGGTCCAACATTCCTGCGCGCGCAGGGCTTCGACGACTTTGGACAGCTGTGTCACCGTCGCGACGTAGACCAGCAATACTCCGCCGGGTACCAGGGCTTTCGCCACCGCAGGCAGTGCGTCCCACGGAGCCAGCATGTCCAGGACGACCCGATCCACCTGCTCCCCCGGCCGATCGTCGGCGAACCGATCGACGTCCGCCACCGTCAGGTGCCAGTTGGCCGGTCGCTCGCCGAAGAACGTCTCGACGTTCTTGACCGCGTAATCGGCATGGTCCTGTCGAATCTCGTACGAGATGACCGTTCCGGTGGTCCCCACTGCGCGGAGCAGCGAGCAGGTCAATGCACCCGACCCGGCACCGGCCTCGAGCACCCGCGCTCCGGGAAATATGTCGCCCTCGTGCACTATCTGCGCCGCGTCCTTGGGATAGATCACTTGGGCGCCGCGCGGCATCGACAGGACGTAATCGGTCAGCAACGGCCGAAGCGCGAGATACGGAGTTCCGTTTACGGACGTGACCACACTGCCCTCGTCGGCACCGAGCAGTTTGTCGTGGGTGATGCCGCCGCGATGGGTGTGGAATTCCTTGCCCGCCTCGAGCACCACCGTGTAGTGGCGCCCCTTTCCGTCGGTGAGCTGCACCCGATCGCCGACACGGAAGGGTCCACTGCGGGCAGGCCCGGCAGGCACCGGAGCAACCGAGCTCGGGTCCGGCGTCCGGCTCTGATCGAGTTCGATCTCGTCGACCGTGGCGGTGACGACGTCGTCCGCACTCGGAACCGGGGCATCGACGAGTGCGTCGACCTCTGAGGCCTCGGTCGACGCGGACTCGGAATCACCGGTGGACACAGCGGAACCTGCTTTCGTTGCTCGGTTCGACGAACTGGCCCGAGTGGGCCGGCGTCGAGGACGACTCGACGTGCCAGACTACGGCCCTACCCCAAGATGTCGGACCGGCGGCATAGTCTCGCTGTCGTGAGTATTTCCGTGTCGACGCCCATCGACTTGCCACTACTCGATCTCGGCGACACTGCGGGGCAGTCGAGCTCTCGCAGCTCGCCTGCCTTGTCCCCCTCCCGCGCAGGCGATTTCAAACAGTGCCCGCTTCTCTATCGCTTCCGTGCGGTCGACCGCATTCCCGAGGTCTCCACCGAAGCTCAGGTCAAGGGCACCGTGGTGCACGCAGCCCTGGAGGCGCTCTACGCATTGCCGGCGCAGGATCGAGTACCGACCACCGCGCGCGAGTTGGTGGATCCGGCGTGGGAGCGCGTGTCGGCCCAGTCGCCGCAGATCGCGTCACTGATACCGGAGGACTCGCGAGCGGCCTTCCTGGATCGGGCTCGTGCATTGGTCGAGGGGTACTACGAACTGGAGGACCCGACCCATTTCGACCCGGAGTCCTGTGAACAGCGGGTCGAGGTCGATCTGGAGGACGGGACGCCGCTGCGCGGGTTCATCGATCGGATCGATGTCGCTCCCAACGGGATGATTCGCGTCGTGGATTACAAGACCGGTCGGGCGCCGCGCGAATTCACCGAATCCAAGGCCCTGTTCCAGATGAAGTTCTACGCGCTGATGATCATGCGCATGCGCGGAGTCGTTCCGGCGCAACTGAAGCTGATGTATCTGGCCGACAAGCAAGAACTGACCTACGCCCCCGACGAGGGTGAACTACGCAGGTACGAGCGCATGCTGTCCGCCATCTGGAAAGCGATTCTGGCGGCAGGCGAGACCGGCGACTTCCGAGCAAAGCGGGGTGCACTGTGCAAGTGGTGTGACCACCAATCTCTGTGTCCCGAGTTCGGTGGTACTCCCCCGCCCTACCCCGGATGGCCCGAGTCAGCACCGCAAGAGCTGGAGCCCGAGCTGTGACGATCCCGGATGCCTTCTTCGTTCCCGCCGGTGTCAGCAAGGACGGCTTCGAGAAAGTCACGGCCACCGAGCACACCGTCAGCCTGTGGGCACCGACGATGCAGCACGGCGCTCCGCCGTCTGCTCTGCTCGTCCGCGCACTCGAGCGCGTCGATGCTCGACGGGACACCCGCATCAGCCGAGTCGCTGTCGACATTCTCGGCCCGGTTCCGGTCGCGGACATCGAGGTTCGGGCATGGACGGAACGGCCGGGAGGCAACGTCGAACTCGTCGTGGCGGAGTTGTGGGCAGAAAGTTCCTCGGGCACTGCCAGGGCGGTGGCTCGTGGCAGCGCGTGGCGGATGCGCACCACACCGACAGGCGATGTCGAACACGTCGGCGACTCGGTGATGCGGCCGGTCGAGGCCGGAGCAGACTACGCCTTCGGTGGCACCTGGTCCTCTGGCTACCTCGATGCGGTCGAGTTCAAGATCCTCACCCATATCGGAGCCGAGGGCCCGGGTGAGATCTGGGCACGCCCCAAGCCTGTTCTGGTGCAAGGCGAATCGATGTCTCCGTTGGAACGATTGTTCTCGATTGCCGATATCGCCAACGGAATCGGCGCAAAGCTTCCGATCGACGAGTGGACATTCCTGAACACCGATATCACGGTGCACGTGTTCCGTGTGCCACAGGGAGAATGGGTTGGGGTCGCGGCGGAAACCTCCACCGGACCCGACGGTATCGCCATGTGCGCCGGAACCCTCAGCGACGAACTGGGCCCAGTCGGCCGCATCGCGCAGACCGTGCTGGTTCGGCGACGCTGAGTCCAGCTCCGGGCTGCGTGGGCGGGTGAGCCTTGACCACCTCACATTGGCGCTACTGACCGCTCGCCCCACCCGCGGGGTGCTCTGCAGGTCTGCCGCCCTCACCCCCACACCGCCGAAGAGTGTTCGACAACGCGCGCTAGAAGGCGCGGCAGGACCTGATGTCCGAAGCCAGAATGGCCTTTGCCCCCAGCTCGGCGAGCTGATCCATGACATTGTTGTGGACCTTGCGAGAAACCATGGCGCGCACGGCAACCCAATTGTCGTCGACCATCGGTGCCAGGGTCGGTGACTCGATTCCCGGGGTGATCTTGACGGCCTCGTCGAGGATCGACTTGGGGCAGTCGTAATCGAGCATCAGATACTGCTGGGCGAAGACGACGCCCTGGACGCGGGCGATGAGTTGCTTGCGGGCAGAGTCCGCGCCGGGCGTGCCCGCACGCTCGATCAGAACGCCCTCCGAGTCGCACAGAGACTCACCGAACGCCACGAGATTGTTCTGGCGAAGGGAGCGGCCCGACTCGACGACGTCGGCAATCGCGTCGGCGACGCCGAGCTGAATGGAGATCTCGACGGCACCGTCGAGACGAATGACAGTGGCTTCCAGACCGCGCTCGGCCAGGTCCTTGCGTACCAGGTTGGGATAGGACGTTGCGATGCGCAGGCCGGCCAGATCCTCGGTCGACCACTGCTTGCCTGCCGGGGCCGCATAACGGAATGTCGAGCGGCCGAATCCCAGCGCCAGGCGCTCCTCGACCGCGGCGCCCGAATCGAGTGCAAGATCGCGGCCGGTGATACCGAGATCCAACTGGCCGGACCCGACGTAGATCGCGATGTCCTTGGGACGGAGGAAGAAGAACTCGACACCGTTCGCCGGATCGAGAACAGTGAGATCTTTCGAGTCACTCCGACGCCGGTAGCCGGCCTCGCTGAGAATTTCGGCGGCGGACTCGGACAGAGCGCCCTTGTTGGGTACGGCTACACGTAGCACGGAGGTTTCCTTCTTCGGTGAGTTCATGGGAGAGGTACGGGCAGAACTCACAGATGTCGGTAGACGTCCTCGAGCTCGATGCCCCGGCCCACCATCATCACCTGGACCCAATACAGCAGCTGTGAGATCTCCTCGGAAAGTGCCTCGTCGCTCTCGTGCTCAGCCGCGATCCAGACCTCGCCGGCTTCTTCGAGAACCTTCTTGCCCTGAAAATGAACGCCGGCGTCCAACGCCGCGACAGTGCCCGAACCCTCCGGGCGAGTCTTCGCCCGATCGGTGAGTTCGGCGAACAGGGAATCGAAAGTCTTCACGGCTGGACATTCTTTCACGTCATCACTCGGGAGCACGCATTCGGTCGGGCTGGGGATCCGATTCAGCCCGCCCACGCCTGCCGAACGTCGTCCGCAGTCAGTCCGACGAGACCGTCACGAATCGTGTACCCGGGGGCGGCCGGTACCTCGACCTCGGAGGGGACGACCAGCACCGGACATCCGGCAGAGTGCGCCGACAGCGAGCCGGTCGGCGAATCCTCGACTGCGAGGCACGAGGCGACGTCCACCGAGAGCAGGGCGGCTCCGCGCAGATACGGCGCAGGATTCGGCTTGCCTGCCTCCACCTCGTCACCGGTGACCGTGATGTCGAAGTACTCACGGCCCAATGTGTCCAGCGCACGCTCGACGAGTTCGCGCTCGGTGTTGGTGACCAGGCCCGTCGACAGTCCCATCTCGCGGACCAGCGCGAGAGCATCCTTGGCCCCCGGGCGCCAGGGAATGCCCTCGGCGAACAAGTCACCGACGCGCGCTGTCAACCATTCGCGCCCCTGGCTCAAGCTGTCGTCGGTGATGTCGACCGATGCGTTGGCCAATACCTTGCGCAGAGCGTCGTACATCGAGTTTCCGAGAGTGCTCTCACGCACCTGCGAGCTGAGTTCCGTTCCCAGGCTCCGGGAGTATTCACCGATCGCCACGTCCCAGATCTTCTCGGAATCGAGCAGTGTTCCGTCCATGTCCCACAGGACGGCTTGCAGGTGAAGTGCACTAGACATTGAAGTACTTGGCCTCCGGGTGATGAAGTACGAATGCATCGGTCGACTGCTCGGGATGCAGCTGAAGCTCCTCGGACAGCTTGACCCCGATTCTCTCGGGTTCGAGAAGCGCTGCCAGCTTGATCCGATCCTCGAGATCGGGGCACGCTCCGTAGCCGAACGAGTAACGCGCACCGCGATATTCGAGCTTGAAGAAGCCCTCGGCCTCGGTGGGATCCTCGGAAGCGACCGAATTTCCATCGGACAGTTTCAGTTCCTCGCGTACCCGGCGATGCCAGTACTCGGCCAATGCCTCGGTGAGCTGAACTCCGATTCCGTGGACCTCGAGGTAGTCGCGGTAGGCGTCGGCAGCGAAGAGCTCGTTGGCGAAGTCCGCAATGGGCTGGCCCATCGTCACCAGATTCATCGGCAGGACATCGACCTTGCCAGATTCGCGCGCGGCCGAACGCGACCGAACGAAGTCTGCGATACACAGGAACCGGTCGCGGTGCTGCCGGGGGAAGGTGAAGCGGAACCGTTCGGGGGCATCGGGTTCGGGTTCGGTGAGCACGATCACCTCGTCACCCTCGGACACCGCCGGGAAGTACCCGTACACCAACGCCGCATGCGCGAGGATGCCGTCGGTGCTCAATCGATCCAGCCAATACCGCAGGCGTGGTTTGCCTTCCGACTCCACCAGCTCTTCGTACGTTGCGCCCTCGCCCTTACGGACACCGCGCAGGCCCCACTGCCCCAGGAACAGTGCACGCTCGTCCAGCAACCCGGAGTACTCGGACAGCGACACCCCCTTGACGATCCGAGTACCCCAGAACGGCGGTACCGGAATGTCGATGTCGGCAGCGACATCGGATCGCTCGGGAACGACGACAGGCGCTTCGGCGGCCTTGCGCTTCTCGGCGATCCGCTTGGAGCGTTCGTGTCGTTCCTTGCGCTCGGCGGCCTTGGCCTTCGCTTCCAGCGCCTCGGGACTGTCGGGCGCCGGTCCACCGCCACGCTTGGTGGTCATGATGGTGTCCATCAGTCTCAGACCCTCGAACGCGTCCCTCGCATAGTGCACGTCACCTTCGTAGACGTCCTGCAGATCGTTCTCGACATACGACCGCGTCAGCGCCGCACCGCCCAACAGAACCGGGAACTGCTCCGCGACTCCCTTGGAGTTGAGTTCGATCAGGTTGTCCTTCATCACCACGGTCGACTTCACCAGCAGACCGGACATGCCGATGACATCGGCACGCTTGTCCAACGCGGCTTCGAGAATGGTCGAAATCGGTTGTTTGATACCGAGATTGACGACCTCGTATCCGTTGTTGCTGAGAATGATGTCGACGAGATTCTTACCGATGTCGTGCACATCGCCCTTGACGGTGCCGAGCACTATGCGGCCCTTGCCGTCGTCGTCGGTGGCTTCCATGTGCGGCTCGAGATACGCCACAGCAGCCTTCATGACCTCCGCGGACGCGAGGACGAACGGAAGCTGCATCTGGCCGGATCCGAACAGCTCACCGACGGTCTTCATGCCCGAGAGCAACGTCTCGTTGATGATTTCCAGCGGTGGCTTCTCGGCCATGGCGGAGTCCAGATCGGCGTCGAGGCCGTTACGTTCACCGTCGACGATGCGCCGCTCGAGCCGCTCGAACAGCGGCAGCCGGGCCAATTCCTCGGCTCGCGACTCCCGCGCCGATGCCGCAGAAACACCCTCGAACAGCTGCATGAGCTTCTGAAGGGGGTCGTAGCCCTCGGCACGACGGTCGTACACCAGATCGAGTGCCGCTTCCCGCTGCTCGTCTGGAATCTTGTTCATCGGCAGAATCTTCGAGGCATGCACGATGGCGGTATCGAGGCCCGCTTGGGTGCACTCGTGGAGGAAGACCGAGTTCAGCACCTGACGCGCAGCAGGATTGAGACCGAACGAGATGTTCGACAAGCCGAGAGTGGTGTGCACTTTCGGGTACATCTGCTTGAGTTGACGGATCGCTTCGATGGTCTCGATGCCGTCGCGACGAACCTCCTCCTGACCGGTCGAGATCGGGAAGGTGAGGGTGTCGACGATGATGTCCTCGTGGCGCAGGCCCCAGTTCTCGGTGATGTCGGTGATCAAGCGATCGGCGACACGCACCTTCCACTCGGCTGTTCGGGCCTGTCCCTCCTCGTCGATGGTCAGCGCGACCACAGCGGCACCGTGCTCCTTGACCAATCGCATGATCTTCTGGAACCGCGAATCGGGCCCATCGCCGTCCTCGTAGTTGACCGAGTTGACCGCACTGCGTCCACCGAGGTGCTCGAGACCGGCTTGGAGAACGGCCGGTTCGGTGGAATCGAGCATGATCGGCAGGGTCGACGCCGTCGCCAACCGGCTGGCCAACGCCGACATGTCTGCGGCCCCGTCGCGGCCGACGTAGTCGACGTTGAGATCGAGCATGTGTGCGCCGTCGCGCGTCTGATCCTTCGCGATGTCGAGGCACTTCTCGTAGTCCTCGGCAAGCATCGCATCGCGAAACGCCTTGGATCCGTTGGAGTTGGTGCGTTCGCCGATCATGAGGATGCTGGCATCCTGCTCGAACGGAACGGCGGTGTAGAGCGAGGAGACACCCGGCTCCGGTGCAGGCGTCCGTTCGAGTTTGGTTGCCCCGTGGACCATGTCGGCAACCTGGCGAATGTGCTCGGGCGTGGTGCCGCAGCAGCCGCCGACCAAAGACAGACCGTACTCGCCGACGAAACCGCTCAGGGCAGCGGCGAGTTCTGGTGCGGTCAACGGGTACTCGGCCCCGTTGGCACCCAAGGTCGGTAGACCGGCATTGGGCATCACCGATACCGGAAGACGCGAATGCTTGGACAGGTGGCGCAGGTGCTCGCTCATCTCGGCCGGTCCGGTGGCGCAGTTGAGGCCGATCATGTCGATGCCGAGCGGTTCGAGTGCGGTCAGTGCCGCACCGATCTCGCTGCCGACGAGCATCGCGCCGGTCGTCTCGACCGTCACATGGGTGATGATCGGGATGCGGACGCCGAGCTTGTCCATCGCGTGCTGGCTGCCGATGATCGCGGCTTTGACCTGAAGCAGGTCCTGGCAGGTCTCTACCAGAATCGCATCGGCACCGCCGTCGATCATGCCGAGGGCGGCTTCGGTGTACGCATCCCGCAGCCGGGCGAACGGCGCATGCCCGAGAGTGGGCAGTTTCGTTCCCGGCCCCATCGAGCCGAGGACGTAGCGATCCATCCCGTCGCGGCCCGGGCCCATCTCGTCCGCGGTCTCACGAGCGAGCCGAGTGCCCTTCTCCGCGAGTTCGCGGATTCGGTCCTCGATGTCGTAGTCGGCCAGGTTGGGCAGATTGCAACCGAACGTGTTGGTTTCCACGGCATCCGCTCCGGCCGCGAAGTACTCGCGGTGGATCTCGCGCAGCACGTCGGGGCGGGTGTCGTTGAGGATCTCGTTGCACCCTTCGAGACCGATGAAGTCGTCGAGGGTGAGGTTCGCGTCCTGGAGCATCGTGCCCATCGCTCCGTCGCCGATGACAACGCGACGTGAAATCGCATCGAGCAGACTGGGCTTGTGTTGATCGGGCATCACTACAGAGTAGTGGGCACCGGAGCGAGCTCGGGTCGTAGGCTGTCGTGGTGAGTCCCCGAAACCTCGATGGCCAGTCCCGTGACGACGACGGTACCGAAAATACCGACATTTCAGGCGACGCCGGCCCGGATGCGCCTCTCGACGCTGCATTGATCGAGGCCGTGCAGGACGCTGTGGCCAACGCCACAGATTTTCCCGAATCGGACGTCGACGATGCCGAAGGCGTCGTTCCGGAATTGCGCTCACCGATCCTGGTCGCTGCCTTCGAGGGCTGGAACGACGCAGGTGATGCAGCGAGCGGTGCTATCGAGCACCTCGAGTTGATCTGGGACGCCAGTCCGCTGGCCGAACTCGATTCCGAGGACTACTACGACTACCAGGTCAATCGTCCGACCGTCCGCCAGGTCGACGGTGTCACCCGCGAGATCGAGTGGCCGTCCACCCGGCTCTCGGTGTGTTCACCACCCGGAAGCGAACGCGACGTGGTGCTGTTGCGCGGCATCGAGCCGAACATGCGGTGGCGCAGTTTCTGCGACGATCTGCTCGAATTCGTCGAACAGCTCGGCGTCGAGACCGTCGTGATTCTGGGGGCACTACTGGCCGACACCCCGCACACCAGGCCGGTCCCGGTCACCGGCACCGCCTACAGCACCGAATCGGCGGAGCAGTTCAACCTCGAGCAGACACGCTACGAGGGTCCGACCGGAATCACCGGCGTTCTCCAGGACGAGTGCGTCAAGGCAGGGGTGCCCGCGGTGTCCTTCTGGGCGGCCGTTCCCCACTACGTCTCGCAGCCGCCGAACCCCAAGGCCACAGTCGCCCTCCTCCAGCGAGTCGAGGACGTGCTCGACATCGAAGTACCGCTCGGCGAGCTGCCCACCCAGGCCGAGGAATGGGAAGAGGCGGTGACCGAGATGACGAAAGAAGACGAGGAGATCAGCGAATACGTCCGCAGTCTCGAAGAGCGTGGCGATGCCGAGGTAGACATGTCCGATGCGATCGCCAAGATCGACGGTGACGCCATTGCGGCCGAGTTCGAGAAGTACCTCAGGCGACGCGGACCAGGGAACTTCGGACTGTGACGCGAACGCACCGGGGCGGGCAGAGCCCGGTGAGATCTTCCTGATGCCGACGTAACGTCACGGCAGCGGTGACGTCACCCCGACACCGGAACCTCGTCGGTATGGCCAGCACACCGCATTTTCTGCAGGGCGTCTTCTCCTTCACCGGCAACGGCCTGGACAAGCCCGAATCGATCGACCCCAGCGCGATCTTCGTCGTCCCCGAGGGTGCCACGGCGCAGCCGTTGTACTTTCGCGGCGGAAATTCGAGCGGTGAGCTGGTGGTGGTGACCCTGCTGCGCGACGGTAGCCCGATGCGCATCTTCCCCATCGGAGCCAAGAGCGGAGTCAACATTCCGTTGCGGGTGGTCGAGGACGTGGATCCGGATACCGTTCTCGAACTCGTCGTCGCTGCCCCGTGCGGCACAAGCGGAGACGTCGTCATCGATTTCGGTCTGGTGCTGATCTGATGACCGCAGGTAAGCAGCGACTGCTGGTCATCGGCAACGGGATGGCAGGTGCCCGCACTGTCGAGCAGATCCTCGACCGCGGCGGCAGCACCCTGTTCGACATCACGATGATCGGTGACGAGCCGTACGGCAACTACAACCGGATCATGCTCTCGCACGTGCTGTCCGGTGAGGCCGCCGTCGACGACGAGGATCTGATCCTCAATCCTATGAGTTGGTACACCGAGAACGGCATCACCCTGCACGTGGGTGACCGCGCGATCTCGCTCGACCGGTTCGCCAAGACCGTCGCGTGCGAGAGCGGCAGGTCCGTCGATTACGACGTCCTGATCATCGCAACCGGTAGCAACACGTTCTTTCCCAACATGGACGGCCTCCGCGAGCCCGACGGCAAGCTCGCCCGCGGCGTGTTCGGGTTCCGCACCATCGCAGATACCAACGGAATGCTCCAGATGGCGCAGTCACGTGACGACGTCACCGCTGTCGTCATCGGCGGCGGCCTGCTCGGACTCGAAGCCGCCTACGGCCTGCGCACCCAAGGTCTCGAGGTCAGCGTGGTGCACTCCCCCGGCCACCTGATGAATCAGCAACTCGACGAGCGTGGTGGACGCGTACTGCGAAACAAGATCGAGTCACTCGGAGTGGGAGTGCACACCTCCAAGAGGACCACCTCGGTGCTGCGCTCCGCAGACGGTGCCGTCACCGGTGTGGGGTTCAACGACGGCACCTCCCTCGCCGCAGACATGATCGTGGTCACCGCGGGCATTCGTCCCAATGTCGACTTCGCTCGCGGCGGCGGACTGGTGATAGAGCGAGGAATCGTCGTCGACGATCAATTACGTTGCGAGGAAGAGGGTTCGATCTATGCCGTCGGTGAATGCTGCCAGCATCGCGGTGAGGTCTACGGGCTCGTTGCACCGTTGTGGGAGCAGGCCACGGTGCTGGCAGATGTTCTCACCGGAACGAATCCGGCTGCGGCGTATCACGGTTCACGCCTGACCACCAAGCTCAAGGTGGCCGGTGTCGACGTCGCCTCGATGGGAATCACCGCACCCGAGCGTGACGACGACGAGTTCGTCCAGTTCTACGAACCGCGCAGTGGCACATACAAGTCGGTGATCGTCCGAGGCAACAAGCTCGTCGGGGCCACACTGCTCGGCGACATCTCCAAAGCCAACTTCCTGAGCCAGGCGTTCGACGAGAAAGTACCCCTGCCCGACGAACGCATCAGCATGCTCTTCGACATGGGAACACCCTCTGCAGCAACAGGAGCCGCCGAACTGGCAGACGATGCACAGGTCTGCAACTGCAACGGCATCACCAAAGCTGCGATCGTGGCCTGCGTCCACGCGGGCGCGAAGAACCTCGGCGACGTGACCGCGAGAACTCGGGCGGGCAAAGGATGCGGATCGTGCAAGGGCCTGGTCGAGGACATCATCGCCTGCACAGCAGGCGGTGCCGTCGAGGCCGATCCCACAGCGGACTGGTACGTGCCGTGTATCCCGATGACCAAACAGGAACTGATCGGCGCGATTCGAGCGCAGAATCTTCGGGCGGTGTCCGCCATCTTCGCGGCGCTGGCACCCGGCGGAGCGGAGGATGCCGCCGCCAAGATGCCGTTGGCCTCGTTGTTGCGGACGGTATGGGGCCCGAAATGGGTGGACGAGCGCGGCGCACTGTTCATCAACGACCGAGTCCACGCCAACATTCAACGCGACGGCACGTTCTCGGTGGTGCCGCAGATGAAGGGCGGCGTGACCACCCCCGATCAGCTACGCAAGATCGCCGACGTCGCGGACAGATACCACGTACCGCTGGTCAAGGTCACCGGCGGCCAACGCATCGACCTTCTCGGCATCCAGAAGGAGGACCTGCCGAAGGTATGGGGAGATCTGGACATGCCGTCGGGCTTCGCCTACGGCAAGAGCATGCGCACGGTGAAGACCTGCGTGGGTAGCGACTTCTGTCGCTTCGGCCTCGGCGACTCGACGGCCCTTGGCATCGCCCTCGAAGAGCGTTTTCAAGGCTTGGAAAGTCCGGCGAAGTTGAAACTTGCGGTCGCCGGCTGCCCACGCAACTGCTCGGAGGCACTGTGCAAAGACCTCGGCGTCGTCTCGGTGGGCGACGGCGCATGGGAGATCTACGTCGGAGGTGCGGCAGGAGCACATATCCGCAAGGGCGATCTACTGGCCACCGTGACAGGGGCCGAGGAGGTCCTGACCTTGGCGGGCAGGTTCATTCAGCACTACCGAGAGAACGCCCAATGGTTGGAGCGCACGTACGCCTGGGTCCCGCGCATCGGTCTGGAAGAACTGCAGAGCGTCCTTGTCGAGGACCGCGACGGCATCGTGGCAGGACTCGACGAGCGGATGCAGACCGCAGTGGAGGGATATGTGGATCCGTGGCAGGACCGCGCGGCACCGAAGTCACCCGCCCAGTTCAGCCCGTCGCTACCGCTGGTTCCGCTCCCTCAGGTTCCGGTCCGATGAGCGTGCAGGTCGGGGCGGTCGAGGACCTCACACCCGGCGAAGGACGGGCATACGTGGTGGACGGCAAACAGATCGCCGTATTTCTGCTCAGCGATGGTTCGGTACGCGCGATGGACGCCGTCTGTCCACACAAGGGCGGGCCCCTTGCCGACGGTCAGATCGACGGGGCCATCGTGGTCTGCCCGCTGCACCAGTACACCTTCTCGCTCGACGACGGCAGCTGCCCCAGCGGCATCGCCCCGGTGCGCACATACCCCGCGAGCCTGGAGGACGGGAAAGTGACCGTGCAGTTGTAGACGGGGATGAACGACCGACGCAGCCGAGGCCGGGTCGTTCCGCAAGCTCCTCTACTGTTCCCCCGGGTCGTTCCGCAGGCTCCTCTCCTGTTCCCCCGGGTCGTTCCGCAAGCTCCTCTCCTGACCCCCTACCCTGTTCCAGTGAGCGATTCAGGTGAGGACACGCGGCTGGGAGTCGCGAACGCCTTCGTGGAGGAAGATCGGCTCGGTCTCTTCTCCTTCGCCGTCGCCGAGAAGCGCTCCGAATACCTTTCGGTTCTGCGTGCTTTCGACACTGCTCGCGCCAACTACGTGGTCCTGCTGCATTCGGGCGACGTGGCCGAACTCCTCGCCCGCGGCCCCGTTCGGCACGAGGGTATGACGGCACTCGACATCGCCCCTCTGCTCGACCAGCTACACGCCTGGGGCCTGCTCGAACGCAGCTACGACGGCACCCGAGCCGCGACTCTCGCCGAGTACCGCAATCGCCACTTCGTGTACCAATTCGGGCAAGCCGGATACAAGGCGTATCGCGCCGTCGAGGATGTGCTCGGCGCACGCCTGGACGACGCCTCGCTGTCGCGGCTGGTGCTGCCCGAGCTGCTCGCCGACATGCACGAGCTCGCCGAGGCCAACCGTCAGGGCGACGGCGATCGCATCTATCGAAAGCTCAGTCGGCTCGACTCGACGTTGTCCGAGATGGCGAGCCGCGCGGCACACTTCTACCTGGTGCTCGGCGATCTGGTGCGCACCACCGAGATCACACCCGAGTCCTTCCTGGTCCACAAGGATGCACTGCTCTCACACATGCGCGAGTTCAGCTCCGACCTCACACGCTATGCACCGAAACTCGCCGACGCGATCGCACTCGTCGAGGCCACCGGCATCGAGGATCTGATCGAGCGCGCCGCCGTCAGCGACGAACGAGTGTTTCTCACCGTGGCCGAACGTCGCGCCGACTGGACCGACCGCTGGGCGGGGCTCTCGCACTGGTTCGTCTCGGCCGAGTCCGAACTCAGTGAGTCCGACCGCCTCCGCGAAGGCACGATGAGCGCAATCGCCGCCGTGCTGTCGCTGCTGCGTCGGGTCACCGAAACCCGCAAGGGCGGTGTCAGTCGCGAAAGCCAACTGCGCCATCTCGCCGGATGGTTCGCTGCTGCACCCACCGAAGACAGTGCCCACGCCCTGTTCCACGCCGTGTTCGGCCTCGGTAAACCACGACATCTGTCCATGGTCCACCCCGACGCGGACATCATCTCGACATCGCGATCGTGGTGGGAGGCAGCTCCGGTCGAGATATCGCGGACCTTGGCCGAGACCGGCCGCACTCCGACTCCCGGTGTACCGGGCCGAGTACAGCGCAACGACGGTGGCATCAGACGACTGCGAGAACAGCAGCTGGAGGCGCAGCGTTCACGCAGTGCCGCGGCGCAGTCGCTGGCCTCGGCCGGAATCCACGACCGAGTGCTCGACGAGCAGGAAACCGAGGTGCTCTTGAGCCTGTTGAACGCCGCACTGACCGCGCGGGTCCGGGTGAGCGGACGCACCTCCGACTCGTCCGGATCGGACAGTGGCGTGCGACTGACCCTCAGCGACAGCGACCGCTCGACCATCGTGCAGACCACCCGAGGGCGACTGCATCTCGATCGCCTCTCGCTCGACGTCAGCGAGGTAGCTCGCCGATGAGAGCTCGCGAAATCTCGTCGCTCGCCTTGGATTCCTACCAGCGCGCTGCGCGGGTGGCCCTGTCGAATCACCTGGTCACCGCGACATACCCCGATCGAATCGCTCTGCCACTGCTGCGCAGATGGGCCACCGAGCTGCGCGAGGATCTGCTCGAGTTGTTCGGGTATCGACTCGAGGTCACCGAGACCACTGCACGACTGTTCCCGGTGATCGACCGACTCGACGACAGCCAACCCGCACGGACGTCAACCGATCGAATCTTCGACCGTCGTAGATACGCGTACCTGTCGCTGGCTTTGGCGGCCCTCGGTCGAGCCGGCAACCAGATCACCCTCTCCGAACTCGCCGATCACGTTGCGGTAGAAGCAAGCCAGGTCGACGGAGTCGAGCTCACCACCGATCGTGCGAGCGACCGAGACGCCTTCGTCGATGCGATCGGCTGGCTGGCGACCCGCGGCGCGATCGCGTTGGCAGACGGTGATGCGACCGGCTGGGCCCACAATCCGTCCGCTGGCGAAGCGCTCTACGACATCGACCGCCCCGTCATCGTGGCGATGTTCCGGCCGCCCCGCGCCGTACAACATCTACGGTCCGTTCGAGGGTTGCTGGCAGGCCCGGATGCCCCGATCGACTCCGACGAAGCCGATCCGGAGCGTCCCGATCCCGAGCGACCCGTCGACCCGAAGGAAACGCTGCGCGCGGTACGACGAGCACTGGTGGAACAGCCGGTGGTCTATCTGGACGACCTGGATTCGGACGGAAAAGCCGCACTTGCCGCCTCTCGCACGGTCGGCGAAGTCGAACTTCTCACCGGCCTGACCGCCGAGCGTCGCTCCGAGGGGGTGGCGCTCATCGACAGCTCGGGGCGGCTGTCCGACTACCGATTCCCCAGTACGGGCACCATTGCTCAGGTCGCGCTACTGATCGCGGGTGAAATCTCGGACCGCGTGATCGATCCGGATGCACCGAAGCTGCCAACCTATCCGCTTCCGGACGCAGACGCCCTGATCGAACAGCTGGACACAGCAATCCCGGACGGCGGAATCTTCGGCGATCTCGCCGAATTCGGATTGTCTTCCGAACCGAGGACGGTCGACCGAAACCCGGCAAGGCAACAGTATCCACTGATCGAGGACAGCTGGCTGGCGTCGGTCGTCGATGATCTCGTCGAGCGATTCGGCCGAACCTTCGCAGCACAGTGGCAGACCGACAAGAATGGTCTCCGGTTGCGGGCACTTGCTCTGCTTCATCGACTTCGCCTCGTACACAGCGTGTCCGGCGGCGTGCTGGTGCTTCCGGTTATCGCGCGCTACCGAGACGTGATGGTCAGCGTGCGTGATCGAACCCCGCAGGATTCGTTGTTCGGCACCGAGCAACCCGCCAGCACCGAACAGACCGCCAGTACCGAATTCCCCGAAGCAGAGGCTCAGTAGATGACCGCACACTCGACTCGCTTTCGGCCGATGCGAGCAGGAATCGTCAACCTCTGGGACTACCGCGATCAGGAGTTCTCGTTCGCCGACGGTCGCCTGGTGCTGCGTGGCCCGAATGGCTCGGGCAAGACCAAAGCACTCGAAGTGCTGTTTCCATTCGTTCTCGATGGCCGCATCGAACCGCGCCGACTCAATCCCTTTGCCGGAGAAGAGCGAACGATGAAATCCAACCTGCTCTACCGAGGGCAGGAAAGCGCGCACTCGTATGTGTGGATGGAGTTCGGACGGGGTTCGCGCGAAGATCCCGAATCGGTCACCGTCGGAATCGGCATGCGGGCCAGTCGGCACAACGACAAGGTGACCCGCTGGTACTTCGTCGCCGACGGCCGCGTGGGCGTGGACTTTTCGCTGTTGGGTTCCGACGACCGGCCGCTGACGAAGAAGCAACTCGGCGAACAGTTGGGCACCGATGCGTTGACGGATCGACCGGTGGACTACCGCGCCGCGATCGACGCGCGCATGTTCGGGCTCGGTGCACAACGCTACGACCAGCTCATCAACTTGATTCTGACCCTTCGCCGTCCGCAGTTGGCCAAGAATCTGGACCCCAAAGGACTCTCGCAGGCGTTGACCGACGGTCTACGCCCCCTCGACGAACAGTTGGTGCTCGAGGCCGCACGTTCCTTCAGCGACATGGAAGAAGTGGGCCGCGCGTTGGAAGGCCTTGCCCAAGCCGACCATGCAGCCAAGAGCTTCGTTTCCGTGTATTCCAAATACCTTCGCGTGCAGGCTCGTTCCGATGTCGAGCAGGTCTCACGTCGACTCGAATCAGTGACCCATGCGACCACCGCGCACTTCGCGGCTGCGGCCCTCGAGCACCGTCGTCTACTGGAACGAGCCGCTGCGGAGACTCGATTCGACGAGGCAGAACGCGCTCTCGACCAGGCGGTCGCCGACCGCGAGACCCTGCAGCGTTCGAGCGCATACGAGGGCAAGCAGCAACTGGACGACCTGGCCGAATCGGCCGCCAAGCTCGAGACCTCGACAGCCCAGCAAGCCGAGCGCGCACGCAAGGCCCAGGCAGATCTCGAGCAGCGCACTGCCGAGGCCACCCGAGCCGAAGCTGCCCTACGTGATTCCGTCGCCGCGGTGACCCGCGCCGAAGAAGAGTTGCAGACCGCCGCAGAAGACGCAGGAATCGTCTGGACTCCGCTGCCGGGATCGGCTCGAAGCGATCAACTCAGCACCGCACTGCGCGGCCACGCCGAGGAACGCGACGGTGACGTACGCGCGGTCCGCGAGGCGCTGGGAACCGTCGAGAAGGCCTCGACCGAACGCGCACGTGCCGAGAAGGCCGCATCGAAAGGGCGGGAGCTGCTCGAGACGGCGACCGCAGCGGTCACCGAGGCGGAGGCAGCCGTCGACGTCGAGAAGGCGAACTTCGCCACCGGCCTCCGCGCGTGGTGGTCGACCAACTCGGCACTGTATTCCTCCGCCGGGATCACCTCCGCTGTCTTCGATGCTCTCGACGCGGCGCTGGCAGAGATCGGCGACGACGACGCCGTGAGTCTGGAATCCGTCCTCGCCGAGCACACCGCCGACGGAATAGATTCGATCCGGGCCCGGCAGGCGCAGGCCCGCGTCGACGTGAGCGCACGTGCGACCGAATTGAACACGCTGCGTGAGGAATTGGCGCTGGTGCAGGCCGAACGCGACGACGCGCCACCGCCGTTCGCGGCACGAAGCGGTTCTCGCGACGGCCTGTCGGGTGCACCACTGTGGAAGTTGGTGCGGTTCGCCGACACCGTCTCCGCCGCCGACGCTGCCGGCATCGAGTCGGCATTGCAGGCGGCCAATGTGCTCGACGGATGGATCCACCCGACCGCAGACTTCCCCGACGAGTCGAGCTCCGAGCAGTATCTGTCGCCGCTGCCTCGAGCCGCCCGACCGACCGGGGCGACCTTGGCCTCCGTGCTCGAACCGGAGGCAGGCACTTCCGTACCGGAAGCGCGAATCCTCGAGCTGCTCGAATCGGTTGCACTGCAGCACGATCAGGACGAGCCATCGGGCAGCGCTGTCTCGGTGGGCGTCGAAGGCCGATATTTCCAGGGTGTGCAGCAGGGACGCCACACCAAATCCGATGCCGAGTACATCGGTGCCACGGCGCGGGCACGTCGACGTCAGCAACGTGTCGCCGAACTCGATGCAGCCATCGACGCCGCCGCCGCAGCCCTGGACACCGCAACCGCGGCGGAACAGGGCGCGCGTGAACTCCTGCAGTCGCTCGGAGCTGCCGCCAAGCAGCTTCCACGTACTACTGCGATCACGAAGGCGCTGCGGGTGGTCACCGCCGCCGCCGGCGCGCTGCGCACCTCCACAGACAGCTCTGCGGCCACCGACCGCGAATTCGACCAGGCGATCGCAGACCTGTCAGCGAAGGAAAAACAGCTGCGCACCGCGGCCGTGGCACACCGCACCCCACACATCGGCCGAGACATCGATGCCCTCGCGGCGGCGATTCGGCATTTCGAGAACCAGGGGTCGGCCGTGATTCGCAAACGTGCCGACCACACCCGCGAGGCCGAACGCGCCCGCGAGGCGACCAACCGACTCGAAGAAGCATCCGGCCTGGCGGAGGAACTGGCCGAGGAAGCGGCGATCGCAGACGAAAACTACCGGCAACAGGTCCAACGCCTGGAGCTACTGAGCGAGAAGCTCGGCGCGACCGCCGAACAGATCGATACCGATCTCGAGAACGCCCGGGTGCGCATCGAGAAATGCCGCGCCGAGCAGCGGGCCGCACGCAAGGCGGACAAGGAAGCCGGCGAAGCGATCGGTAAGGCCGAGGGTGCGCGCAACACCGCGATGGAGAGCCTGCGTGCGGCCGTCACCGAAACGCTCGGTGATGCGGGGCGGCTCGCTCCGTACGCCCGCAAGGACCTGCTCGCAATCCTCGGCGTGCACGATGGATACGCGTGGCCTGCCAGCGAGTCTGCCTGGCTGACCGTCGAGCAGATTCTGTATCGAGTACAGCAGGCCGACGGTCCCGACGACGAGGTGCCTGTGCTTCCGCCGGTGGTGCGCGCGCTGCATGCGGCGCTGGACACGGCGACGGCCTCGGTGAAAGTCAGTGATTCGAGCCGAAAGTCGACCCGGACCGCTCTGACGAGTGCGTTGCAGGAATTCGACTCGCAGCTCGCCGCCTCGGGACAGGACTACCGCCTGCAATGGGACGCACCGGACGGTCTGACCGTTGTTCGAGTACAAGACGAGCAGGGGTACTCCTCGGTCGGCGAGTTCGCCGAGCGAATCGGCGCCGCGAGATCGGATCAGGAGCTGTTGCTGACCGAGCAGGAACGGCGCATTCTCGAGGACGCTTTGCTGACCGGTCTTGCGCAGCAGATTCACGAACGCACCGTCGACGCGCGGGAATTGATCGCGCAGATGTCCGCCGAGATGAAGCAACGCCGGATGTCCTCGGGTAACACGATCGGTGTGCACTGGGTGCTGGCCGACAATCTCGACGACGGCGCTCGAGCGGTGTCCAAGCTTCTCGATCGTGATGCATCGGCGTTGAGCCAGGACGATCTCGCTGCCATGCGAGCTCATTTCGCCTCGGAGATCAGGATCGCTCGCGCGGCGCATCCGGAGCGGTCGTACCCCGAGATCCTGTCGGCCACGTTGGACTATCGGCGCTGGCGCGTGTTCGCCTTCACCCTGATCAGCGGTGACGGGAACGAGGATCGACTCACCGTCGCACGACACAGCGCCCTCTCGGGCGGCGAGCAGTCGGTGTCGCTGCATCTCCCACTGTTCGCCGCAGCGCACGTGATGCTCTCGTCCGCAGATCCGCACTCACCCCGTCTGCTTGCGCTCGACGAGGCGTTCGCCGGTGTCGACGACAACGGTCGAAGCGAATTGCTCGGTCTCAGTGTGCAGTTCGATCTGGATCTGTTCATGACCGGGTACGACCTGTGGATCACCTACGCGGATGTTCCAGGCTGTGCGCACTACGATCTGGCCCACTCGACCGCCGAGAACACCGTGAGCGCAGCACTTCTGGTGTGGGAGAACGGCGAACTGTTCGCCGAGCACGACGGAACCGACCTTGCCGCCGCACTCGGTTCTCCGTTGACGCGGCGTGTACCGACCCGAACCGAAGGTGGGCTGGAGTTTGACCGGTAACAGCGACTGGCGAGGCAGCCCCGAACTGGGGGCCTTGCTGGACGCTGCGCGAAAGAAGTTGGAGTCCAACTGGCTTCGTGTAGGGGGCAACATCACGGTGGATCTGAGCGATGCCCCGGAACTGTGGCGCCTGTGCAGCGCGATCTCGCGGTCCAACTCCAGCCTGCATTCGCGGGCACGAAGTACCAGGCTCGACCTGGAACGGTTCGACGCGTGGCTGCGACATCCGCTCAACGGTGGCCTCGGACTGATCGACACTCTCACTCGGCAGGCGCCGTTGCAGGACAAGAAACGGATCGCTGCCGACAAGGCGCAGGTGCGTGCCGATGCCCTCGATCGGACCAGGGCGGTTCTCGGCGGCGGCACCGACCGCGAATGGATCGAGCACTGGATCGCCTCGCTGCTCAACCAGGACGGCACCCTCGGCGGCCGCGTCGCCGTCGACGCGTTGGCGATCGCCACTCAGGTACTCGCCCAGCTCCCGGTGGACGGAATGTCTTTGACCGAGCTCGCGGAACTGGCCTGCGGAGACACCAAGGCGCTCTCCGCCGGCGGTGCCCCGAAACTCGTCCTCGACGCATTGTCTCTCCGCGAGAACGTTCCTCGCCCCGCCGATCCGGTGGGCATCAGAGCGCTGTGGGAAACCGCGGGCGTGTCGGTCGATGCGTTGTCCAGCCGCGTGCTGGTGCTCGGCTACCGCGTCGAGGAAACCCACACCGTGGCACGGTGGCTGAACGAGGCAGCCGACGAGGGCGTTCCCTTTCCGGTCACGGTGGACATGCTCATGCGCGGTTCGCTCACCAACAGCTCGTCCACGGTGTTCGTCTGCGAGAACGTGGCGGTTCTCGCCGCCGCAGCCCGCACCCTCGGGTCGAACTGCGCGAGCCTGATCTGCACCGATGGTCAGCCCTCCGTCGCGGTACACCGACTGCTCGCTTTCCTCGCGCCGGGAACCACCGTCCGCTGGCGTGCCGATTTCGACTGGGCCGGAGTGCACATGGTGACCCGAGCGGTCTCCCGATACGACGCGGTGCCGTGGCGGATGGACGTCGACGCCTATCGCCACGCGCTCGACGCACGCTACTCCGAACCGTTGAAGGGACATCCGACGGAAAGCCGATGGGCCCCGGAATTGGCTGCTGCCCTGCGTGATTCAGGTAGAGCAGTCATGGAGGAGCGACTGATAGCCGACCTGCTGGCGGATCTACGCCTCGGCCCCGAGGCCTAGCGCAAACGGACTCCGAGCAGAGCATCCACGGCATCGGCGAAGCCTCCGGGTGCGCTCGCGTCCGACCCGCCGCGTTCTACCGCGAAACTCGCCCACGCATCGAGCGCGTCGAGTGCCTTCGGAGTGTCCAGGTCATCGGCAAGATGTTGCCGCAACCGGTTGATCACGTCCTCGGCCGGTGCCGCGCTCTCGAGTGCCGCCGCCCGACGCCACAGTGCCAGGCGGGTGTGGGCGCGTTCGAGGACCTCGTCGGACCACGGTCGATCCTGCCGATAGTGGCCGGCGAGCAGACCGAGTCGCACAGCGGCCGGGTCGACGTTCTCCGCGCGTAGTTTCGAGACGAACACCAGGTTGCCGCGACTCTTGGACATCTTCTCGCCGTCGAGTCCGATCATTCCGGTGTGCACGTAGTGCCGGGCGAAGCGGGCATCACCGGTAGCAGCCTCGGCGTGCGCGGCCGAGAATTCGTGGTGCGGGAAGATCAGATCGCTTCCACCGCCCTGAATATCGAACCCGGACCCGATCCGGTTGAGTGCGATCGCCGCGCACTCGATGTGCCAGCCGGGCCGACCTGGACCCCACGGCGACGGCCACGACGGCTCACCCGGTCGCACCGAACGCCAGAGCAGCGCATCGAGGGAATCACGCTTACCCGCCCGATCCGGATCGCCGCCGCGTTCGGCGAAGAACCTGTCCATCGTGGGCCGGTCGTAACCGGACTCGTAGCCGAACTGCTCGGTCGCGGCGGCGCTGAAGTACACGTCCGGGTATTCAGCATCGTCGACGACATAGGCGGCACCGGCCGCAACCAGTTTCTCCACCAGTTCGACGACCTCGTTCACGGACTCGACGGCACCGATGTAGTCGCGCGGTGCGATCACCCGCAGCGCTTCCATATCGGCGCGGAAGAGTTCGATCTCACGGGCACCGAGATCACGCCAGTCCTCACCGTCGCGATCGGCGCGCTCGAACAGTGGATCGTCGACATCGGTGACGTTCTGTACGTAGTGCACGTCCGTGCCCGCGTCCCGCCACAACCGGTTGATCAGGTCGAACGTGAGATACGTGGCGGCATGGCCGAGGTGGGTGGCGTCGTACGGGGTGATGCCGCACACGTACATCGAAGCAGTCGAACCCGGGGTGACGGGACGAACCCGACGATCTGCGGTGTCGAACAATCGAAGCGCTGGACCCTGTCCGGGGATTGTCGGGATCTCAGGGCTCGACCAAGAATGCATGCAGTCGAGCCTATCCGAGTCGAATCAGAAGGCGGGCCACGGTATCGGTCTGCTCGAGCGCGGCTCGGGCATGACCGGTCGTGCGATCAACTCCTGTGCCCGGTCGAGAACTGCCACTGTTTCGGCGAGAGTGATCTTGTCCACCAGGCGCGGAGCGGTGACCGCATCGAAGGTGTCGACGAACCGAACTACATCGGTCATCAAGGCGTCGTCCACCGCTTGGCCGGCCCAGCCCCACAGCACCGTGCGCAACTTGTTCTCGGAGTGCAGACAAATGCCGTGATCGACTCCGTAGACGTATCCGTCGAGACCTTCGAGCGCGTGGCCACCCTTCCGATCGGCATTGTTGAGGATCACGTCGAGTACCGCCATCCGCTGCAGACGCGGATCGTCGGCGTGGATCAACGCAATTTCCTCGCCGTCGCCGTCGTACGCCTGCAACACCGGAATCCACCCCCGTGGAACGAGATCCGGACGACAGATGTCCACGAGATCGACGCGTCCCTCGGCGTGATCATCGGGCGTGTCGATCCACTTCTGCACCATGCCGGGGCCGAACGGCCCGTCCCGCAGAATTGTCGGGGGAATCACGCCCCAGCCCAGCGCCTCGGAAATCTCGTACGACGCCACCTCCCGTCCAGCGAGAGTGCCGTCGGGAAAGTCCCAGAGCGGTACTTCACCGCGGACCGGTTTGTAGACGCACCGGACCGACGCCTCCCCCTCGCCTGCCTCGCAGACCAGTGTGGCGTTGCTGGCCGAAACCACTCGTCCGACGACGGTGAGATCGCCGGTCTCCATCGTTTCGCGGCCCTCGAACGGCGGAAGTTCGACGGTCAAGACTCGTCTACTTCGGTCACCGGACCGAACGTCGCACCGCGGCGGTAGCCATTGGTTCTGATACAGACGTGCCCCTCTGGGGCCAGGGGCTGGCCACACAACGGACACGGCGCGCGGCCCGCAGCGATCACCCGTTCGGACCGGACGGCGAACTCACGAGCCTGAACCGGGGTGAGAAAGACCCGAACAGCGTCGGGGCCTTCGTCGGTGTCATCGAGAACGACGGATTCGTCCACTTCCACCTCGCTGACGGCCAACAACTCCACCACGACTGCGTTGGCATCGGCGTCCCAGCCCAGGCCCATCGTGCCGACGCGGAACTCGGTGTCGATCGGAGTCAGCAGCGGACTGGTGTCGACGGTGTCGGTCTCCTCCGCAGGCACGTCGGCTCCGAACCGGCGGTGCACTTCTTCGAGCAGCAGACCCATCCGATCGGCCAGCACCTGCACCTGCTGCTTCTCCAAGGCGACCGATACCACTCGGGCGTCGTGCACCGCCTGCAGGAAGAACGTTCGGTCGCCCGGTTCACCTACGGTGCCGGCAACGAAACGATCAGGGGTGCGAAAAACGTGTATTGCGCGCGGCATTGCACCTCCTCACAACTCGAACAACTCCACGAAGCACATCGTCGAATCTTCATTATCGACCACAGATCGATCGCGGACTGTATTGCTTGCTCTCCAGCCTGCCATCGATCGGAATTTCGGCAGCGAAACTGCCGATCTAGCTACCTGCCCCGCCACCGACGACCGCGTCGGAAGAGTCCGCGGCCTCGGTTTCGGGAGGATTCGGATCCTCGGCTTTCGGGACGAATCCGGTCAGATCCGTCCCGGTGTCGTTGGTCCGCAGTACGAACGGCCGCGTCGAGGTGTACCGAACGACACTGATCGACGCGGGGTCGGCAACGATGCGCTGAAAGGAATCGAGGTGGGCACCCATCGCATCCGAGATCACCGATTTGATGACATCGCCATGTGAGCAGGCCACCCACAACACATCGCGGCCATGGTGGGCGGCAAGCCTGGCGTCGTGTTCCCGCACCGCCTGAACCGCCCGTTGCTGCACCGTAGCCAGACCCTCGCCGCCGGGGAACACCGCCGCCGACGGATGCTGCTGCACCACTTTCCACAGCGGCTCGGTCGACAGTTCCTTGATGGTCCGGCCCGTCCACTGCCCGTAGTCGACCTCGACCAGCCGCTCCTCGACGGTCGGCGCCAGCCCGAGCTGGGCTGCCAGCGGCTCCACGGTCTGCTCGCATCGCAGCAGCGGCGACCGCACGATCTCGGCAATCGGAAGGTCGCCGAGCCGATCCGCGACGGCCTGCGCCTGTTCACGTCCGCGCTCGTCGAGCGCGATCCCTTCACCGCGCCCCGCCAGCGTGCCTGCGGTGTTCGATGTCGAACGACCGTGACGAAGCAGAATGACTGTCATTGCTCCGAGCCTAACCAGACCTGCGTCAGGTGGCGGATACGACCCCGCCGGCCAGCAATCCGAGCACCACGACGCCCAGAGCGATGCGGTAGCCGACGAACCAGTACAGCGAGTGATTCGTGACGAACTTCAACAGCCAGGCGATCGAGGCATAACCCAAGCCGAAGGCAATGACGGTGGCCACCAGCAATTGCGCCCCGGACGCCGCGAGGCCCGAGCCGACCGGCTCGAAGGCGTCGGGAAGCGAGAACAGACCGGATGCGGTGACTGCCGGGATGGCCAGCAGGAACGAAAAACGCACCGCTGCTTCACGCTCGAGCCCGAGGAACAGCCCGGCGCTGGTCGTCGCGCCCGAGCGGGACACCCCGGGAACCAAGGCCAAGCACTGCGCCAGACCCATGACGATGCCGTCGCGGGTGGTCAGCTTCTCGATCGGCCGTGCTTTGCGGCCGACCTTCTCCGCGATCGCGATGACGATCGCGAAGGCGATCAGCATGAACGCGATGAGATACAGATTGCGCGCACCCGTCCGGATCTGGTCCTTGAACAGCAGACCGAGGACACCGATGGGAATGGTGGCGATGATCACGTACCACCCCATGCGGTAGTCGAGTCCGCGCTCGTCCTTCTGCTTGAGGCCGACGAACCAGGCCTTGACGATTCTGACGATGTCGCGCCAGAAGAACAGCAGCACAGCAGCTTCGGTACCGAGCTGGGTCACCGCAGTGAAGGAGGCACCGGCGTCCTCATTCCAGAACACACTGGAGACGATGCGCAGGTGCCCGGACGAGGAGATCGGCAGGAACTCGGTCAATCCCTGCACGGCACCGAGCACGATCGCCTGCAGCCAGGTCATGTCGATCATGCGGCACTCCGGCCGGACATCGCGAGGTCTGGACTGTTCACGACTGATGCACGGGCGACGGCCCGCACTCTGCATTGGCGATTCACGGCATGACCGTACCCGGCGCGGCAGGTTCACACACGACGACGTAGCGCACTACTGTGCACTGGCGGCAGTGCAGTTCGACACCGACGACCAAGCGTAAAAGGACATTCGGCATATATGAAGCAGAGATCGGTCGGCACCAGCGGGCTTCGAGTCTCCAGACTCGGCCTGGGCACCCTCGGATGGGGTAGCGGAACCGACGGTGACGACGCCGCCGCACAGTTGTCCGCGTTCGCCGAGGCAGGCGGAACCCTCGTCGACACCTCACCCGCGTACGGGGACGGGCGCGCGCAACGGGTTCTCGCGGAGTTGCTCGACGACGTGGTCCCCCGCCACGAGCTGGTGATCAGCAGCGCAGCGGGTCTGAGCGCGCACTACGGCCGGTATCAGGTCGACTGTTCCCGACGGGGACTACTCGGTCAGCTGGACGCGACCCTGCGTGAACTCGGCACCGACTATCTCGATCTGTGGCAGGTCGCTGCCTGGGATCCGATGACGCCCGTCGACGAGATCGCAGCCACTCTCGACTATGCGGTGACCAGTGGACGGGTCCGATACACGGGTGCTCGTGGCTACCTCGGCTGGCAGCTGGCGACGGCCGCAGGCGCTGCAGGCACCGGGCACATCGTCGCCACGCAGGCGGAGTATTCGCTGCTGGCACGCGGGATCGAAGACGAACTGATCCCTGCTGCGCATCACCACGGCATAGGTGTACTCGCCGCAGTGCCCCTCGCCGGCGGGGTGTTGACGGGTAAGTATCGCAACGGAATACCCGCCGACTCCCGCGGTGCCGACGAGCTGCACGCCGAGTCCGTGCTCGCCTATCTGACCGATTCCGCCGTCAGCATCGTCGACGCCGCCGTGACCGCTGCCGATGGGCTCGCCACCTCACCGTTGGTGGTTGCTCTCGCGTGGGCTCGGGATCGGCCGGGCGTGAGCAGCGCAATCGTGGGAGCTCGCGACCTCGCTCAGCTGATGGGCGCATTGATGGCCGAGGAACTCGAGTTACCGTCGGCCATCACATCGGCCCTCGACGACGTCAGCGCCTAGATCGGTCGAGGAGCTCTTTCGTCGGTGTCAGAATCCCTCCAGGACGGAGTTGACCCGATTGAAGAAGGCACGCACTGCGGTGGTGTCCCGTTGTGATGCATCGGACAACTGCTGGGCATGAGCGACCGCATCACGCACGAGGCCGATGATGCTGCGTTCGTCCGTCAGATCGACTTCGGTGACCGATTGCTCGGCCACCGCCTCGATCTCCGATCGATCCGGTACCGGCGATCTCACGTCGGCCCGGTAGATCTCCACGTACAGGGTGCGCCCGTGCACTCGAAAAGCGAACGCCCGGCCGTCATCGGTCCGGCCGAAGCCATTCGGATGCGTTCCTGCGTTCACTTCCTCGACGACGAATTGCGTTTCCTCGGATTCCACGTCCACTCCCCGTTCGTGCGGCCGTAGCCAGCAGTTGCTCCACCCTCTCGCGCCCGATCCACGTCGAAAAAACACGCTACCGCTTCTCTCGGCGCGAGAGGACCTCGGTCGATTCGGACCGGCCGATTTCGCCGAGACCACGCACGCTGGTACAGATGTGGCAGCTAGAGAACAGGACAACGCCGTCACCGGGCAGCGTCACCAGAGGGAAGTAGGTTCGGTCCCATGCGAACATCGTCGGCTCGTACGGCCCGAGCGGCAGTTGCGTCCGCGCTCGCCGTCGTCATCGTATTGTCGGTGAGCGGGTGCTCGAGCGACGACGCACCCCAGGACGAAATATCCGTCGAGCCCTTGCCTGCTGCCCAGTCCCCGGTCACGTCCGTGACACCTGCAGGAACCGTCACCGAATTCGCGCCCGTGAACGCACTGACCTTCGATCCTGTCACCCGCACGCTGGTGGCACTGACCGACGGGTCGACAACGGTGAGCCTGCTCCGTGACGGCGACCCGGCCGATACGCGGGTGATCGACCTCGGCTCCACTGCGGCGTCTCTGGTCGCCGGGCGAGATTCGACCGTACTGATCCCCATGGACGGATCCGTCGCGAGACTCGACGTGGCCGATGGAAACCGCACCGATCTCGACGTCGATTCCAACGCCCTCTCGGCTGCCGATCTACCCGACGGCACCACCGCTGTCGGTGACGACACCGGCAAGGTCCGCGTCTTCGGCGCGGACGGGCAGGTCGTCACCACGGTCTCTGGAGGTAGCGTCACCTCGGCAGATGCCCTGGCCAGCACACCGGACGGCGTCTCGGTTCTCGATCGTCGACAGACATCGGTCACCGATCTCGATCTCGATAACGGCACGCTCGGCGTCGCCCTCCGTGCAGGTGAAGGCGCAGCCGAGATGACCAGCGACGAATACGGTCGCCTGCTGGTCACCGATTCGACCGGGACCGAGCTACTCGTCTTCACCTCCCACGATCTGCTGATGCGGCAACGTTTTCCGGTCGGGTCACAACCCTGGGCAGTGGCCTACGATGAACAGTCCGGCGTCGTGTGGGTAACTCTGCCCGCCGTCAACGAGGTGGCCGGATACACACTCGACACCGGAATTCCGGTCGAGGTCGATCGGTTCGCTACTGTGCGGCAGCCGGATTCGGTGACCGTCGACGCCGACACCGGCGACCTGTACGTGGGATCGGCGACCGGAGACGGGCTACAACGGATCCCCGCTGCAGCCCGTTGACCATGGAGCGCAGACCGGGGAGCGCAGACCGAGGAGGCACGTGAGCGCGCAGGAGAATTCGAAGCCGGGGCGAGCGAAGATGCCCGTCGGCTGGGAGGTGTCGCCCGCTGACGACTGGGAGTACGTTCCGCTGCGGCTTCCGCCTGACGTCACTCGGGTGACGGCATCGATGAGGCTCGCGATTCAAGCGGAATTCGGCGGCTGGGAACTGTCGCGTGTTCGCCTCTACACCGACGGCAGCCGGCGAGTGCTGCTCAAGCGGAAGAAGAGCGCCCATCACATCCCGGAGCCCGGAATCTGACCTGCTCGCAGTACTGTTCGAGCGCAGGATGTTCGACGACCAGGATTGATCGGAAAGAAGACCGTGGGAGACCGTCTGTACCGCGCCCTGTTGCGCTTGATGTTCCTCGTACCACCGGAGCGGATTCATCACCTGGCGTTCGGGGTGCTCCGAGCCGTGGCTGCCGTCCCGCCGTTCCGCCGCCTGGCCGCCGCGATGTTCGTGGCCGACGACCCGCGGCTCCGGTCGACGGTGTTCGGTGTCGATTTTCCGGGTCCGCTCGGCCTTGCCGCCGGCTTCGACAAGAACGCGGACGGCATAGACGCCTGGGAGCCCATCGGGTTCGGATTCGCCGAGATCGGCACCGTGACGGCGCAGAGCCAACCAGGAAATCCCACGCCACGCCTGTTTCGGTTGCCACTCGATCGCGCGATCGTCAATCGGATGGGCTTCAACAATCATGGTGCTGAGCATGCCGCGGAGCGGTTGCGTGGCAGGCGTACCCGCATTCCGATCGGCGCGAATATCGGCAAGACCAAGACAGTCGAGCCTGCCGAGGCAGCTGCGGACTACACCGCGAGCGCCGAACTGCTCGGCCCTCTGGCGGATTTCGTCGTCGTGAATGTCAGCTCGCCCAATACTCCGGGGCTTCGTGACTTGCAGGCCGTCGAATCCTTGCGGCCGATTCTGGTCGCAGTACAGGAGGTGGTTTCGGTTCCGGTACTGGTCAAGATTGCTCCGGACCTGTCCGACGACGATATCGATGCCGTTGCCGATCTGGCCGTCGAACTCGGTCTCGCGGGCATCGTGGCCACCAATACGACGATCTCGCGGGACGGTCTGCGGACCGATGCGCAGTCGGTCGCCGCCCTCGGTGCCGGTGGCCTGTCCGGTGCGCCACTTGCCGACCGTTCGCTCGAGGTGCTGCGTCGTCTGTACCGCCGGGTGGGAACCGAGCTCGCGTTGATCTCGGTCGGGGGAATCGAGACCGAGGCACAGGCGTGGGAACGCATCACGGCAGGGGCGTCCCTGGTGCAGGGGTACACCGGTTTCATCTACGGCGGCCCGCTGTGGATCAGGAACATTCACCGGGGACTGTCGGCGCGGCTCGCCCGGAACGGCTTCGCCACGATCGCCGAGGCCGTGGGTTCGGCGAACCGAGCCTGACCGGCCCCATCTGTCGTGGGCCCTTTGCGCACCTC
>NZ_JBMIRQ010000115.1:0-1464 GCF_049195265.1 Rhodococcus sp. MALMAid1271
GCAGCAAGAACATTTTCGTCGGAAGTCACGGCAGCGAGCTCGGAGACCAACTCCTGGTCCGCGAGCTCGAACACATCCCCCCATGCCTTCACACCGCACAAGCTATACCCACCCACCGACACATTCCGGCGGTGCTGGTCAAGGAGCGACGGTGCAGTACCGCAGCTCACTAGACCCACAGATATCGCAGGTCACCTGCCGCCGTCGGGAACCGAACGAGAATCGTGCGTCACGACTCAGCACCGCTCACCGGGCCGCTCTCTCGCGACTGTGACCGGGCCCATACTATGTGCTGGCCGGTTTCCGCCGGCACCCCACACTCGGATCGTCCGGCACGTTCCTGCCGGTGGAGGGATCTATTTCGTCATGGCATCAATCACGTTCGAGCGCACGACCAGGCTGTTTCCCGGCTCCGATACCCCGGCGGTGAACGAGCTGGACCTGCACATCGAGGACGGTGAGTTCCTGGTTCTGGTCGGCCCATCGGGCTGCGGCAAGTCGACGTCCCTGCGCGTACTCGCGGGCCTGGAGGAGGTCACGTCCGGTCGCATTCTCATCGGCGGCAAGGACGTCACCAATACCGAGCCCAAGGACCGCGATATCGCGATGGTCTTTCAGAACTATGCGTTGTACCCGCATATGACCGTGGCGGAGAACATGGGCTTCGCGCTCAAGTTGGCGAAGGCAAGCAAGGAAGACATCCGCGCTCGCGTCGAGGAAGCGGCGAAGCTTCTCGACCTGGAGCCGTATCTGGACCGCAAACCGAAGGCGCTCTCCGGTGGTCAGCGGCAGCGAGTGGCCATGGGACGCGCCATCGTTCGTCAACCACAGGTGTTTCTGATGGACGAGCCGCTGAGCAACCTCGACGCGAAGCTCCGAGTCCAGACGCGCACGCAGATTGCTCAGCTGCAGCGTCGATTGGGCACCACCACGGTCTACGTCACCCATGATCAGGTCGAGGCCATGACGATGGGCGATCGCGTTGCCGTACTCAAGGGTGGTGTGTTGCAGCAATGCGCTAGCCCGCGGGAGCTGTACCGCACCCCGGTGAACGCGTTCGTGGCGGGTTTCATGGGCTCACCGTCGATGAACCTGTTCCGTGCTCCTGTCACCGACGGCGGAGTTCGCCTGGCCAATCAGGTGATTCCGGTGCCGCGTCGGACTCTCGGTTCTGCGACCGAGGTGATGTTCGGCATTCGGCCGGAGCACATCGAGATTGCAGACAGCGGAATTGCCCTCGAGATCGATGTCGTGGAGGAACTCGGGTCGGAAGCGTTCGTGTTCGGACGCGCGGACATCAACGGGCGCACCGAGACCATTGTCGCTCGGGCCGATTGGCGCAGCCCGCCGGAGAAGGGCGACCGCGTCCACGTCCGCATCGATGACGCGCACGCACACGTCTTCGAAGCCTCCGCAGAGGGCCACCGTCTGAACTGACGTCCCCAGTCGTGGGCGGTTTTCGTG
>NZ_JBMIRQ010000116.1:0-5167 GCF_049195265.1 Rhodococcus sp. MALMAid1271
CAGTGTGGATGCGGCGGCGTTGCGTGAGCATGCCGGTTCGGTGTTGCCGGCGCACATGGTGCCCTCGGCAGTGGTGATGCTCGAGTCGATTCCGTTGACTCCTGCAGGCAAACTCGACCGACGCGCACTACCCGAACCTGAGCTCGGCTCACAGAGTACGTTCGAGGCTGCCCAGACGGAGTACGAGTACGCGGTCGCGGCAGTCTTCTGCGACGTTCTCGACGTCGAACGAGTCGGCGTCACCGACAGCTTCTTCGATCTCGGCGGAAACTCCCTCGTGGCAACACGTTTGGTAGCGCGGGTCAATTCTGCGCTCGGGACGGATCTGAAGGTCCTCGACCTGTTCGAGGCGTCGACGGTTCGCAGTCTTGCCGAACGCGCGGAGTCCAAGGGTGCGTCACTGCATCGCCGGCCTGCACTCGTTCCCGTCGATCGGCCCGAGTCGATACCGCTGTCTCTCGCGCAGCAGCGGATGTGGTTCATCAACCAGTTCGACGTGTCCTCGCCCGCGTACAACATTCCGCTCACGGTGCGGCTGACAGGCAACCTCGACATCACTGCGATGTCCGAGGCGATCGGCGACGTACTGTCTCGGCACGAATCTCTGCGCACGGTGTTTCCGACGGTCGGCGACCTGCCGAACCAGGTCATCGCCCCGGCGGAAGACGTCACCGGTTCGATGCTCCCGCTCGAGGTGGTCGATGTCGACGCCGGCGCGGTGGAGGCGCTCGTCCGTACCTCTGCAACAACAGGATTCGATGTCACGTCGGATCTTCCCTTCCGCGCGGTCCTCTACCGGTGCGGTCCGGAGAACTTCGTGTTGTCCATCGTCGTGCACCACATTGCCGCCGACGGCGCGTCGATGGCCCCTCTCGCCCGCGACGTGATGGTCGCCTACAGTGCACGGGCACAGGGCTCGGCTCCGGTATGGGAACCGTTGGCGGTGCAGTACGCGGACTTCGCGCTGTGGCAGCACGCCGTTCTCGGCGACGAGAACGACTCCACGTCTGTGGCATCACGACAGATCGAGTTCTGGCAGTCGGCATTGGCAGACCTGCCCGACGTGTTGCCGCTGCCACTAGATCGGCCGCGGCCCACGCGCCAGTCGATGCGTGGCGGTGTTACACCGTTCACGATCCCCGGCGACGTCGCTACACGACTGTCTTCGGTTGCCGCCCACCATGAATCGACGCTGTTCATGGTCGTCCACTCCGCGCTGGCATTGCTGCTCGCGCGATTGAGCGGTACCCAGGACATCGCTATCGGCACCCCGACTGCGGGTCGCGGCGATGCGGCACTCGACGATCTCGTCGGTATGTTCGTCGGAACGCTCGTGCTGCGTACGCAGGTCGAGTCGCAGTCGACCTTCGGTGAGCTGTTGGCCGGCACCCGCAGCTCCGATCTCGCTGCCTTCGACAACACCGATATTCCCTTCGAGCGACTCGTCGACGTTCTCGATCCGGTACGGTCGACCGATCATTCTCCGCTGTTCCAGGTCTTGCTCGAGTTCCAGAACAATGCAGCGGCCACACTGGAACTGCCCGATCTCACCGTCGAATTCGAAGAGATCAGCACCGGCACTGCAAAGTTCGACTTGCAACTCCGCGTCGACCAGGAACCCGTCGACGAGTCCGGAGCATTGTCGGCGTCTTTCACCTACGCCACCGATCTGTTCGATCCCGACACCATCGACCGTTTCGTCGACCGTTTCCTCCGCATCGTCGACACCATCGGCACATCGACGGACATTCGCACGGGCGATATCGACATCCTCTCGGCCGCAGAACGCGAACTGATGCTGTTCGAGTGGAACGACACTGCACGCTTGATCGAACCCCCTGTGCACCAGCAGATCCCTGCCGGGGACATCGACATGACGCTCGCCGGTCTGTTCGACCGGCAGGTGCTGCGCAGTCCGTACTCCACCGCCTTGGTGTTCGAGGACGAACACGTCACCTATCTCGAACTGGACGAACGCGCCAATCAGCTCGCTCGTCACCTCATCTCCCTCGGCGTGGCACCGGAGTCCCACGTCGGCCTGGCAATCCGACGATCGATCGATCTGCTCGTCGGTATGTACGCCATCGTCAAGGCCGGTGGCGCGTATGTACCCATCGACCCGGACCATCCGGTCGAACGTTCGTCCTACGTGCTGTCCAGCGCTCAACCGGTATGCATCCTGACCACCAGCCGTGACTGGATCAACATTCCGGTCGCAACTCCGGTCCTTGCGGTGGATCTTCTCGACGTCTCCGATCGCGACCACTCCTCGGTCACCGACTCCGACCGGCTGGGAACCCTGCGAGAGTCGAACACCGCCTACGTGATCTACACGTCCGGTTCGACAGGTCGACCCAAGGGTGTTGCCGTCACCCATTCGGCCATCGTCAATCGTCTGCTGTGGATGCAGCACGAGTACCGCCTGGAACCAGCCGATACCGTCCTGCAGAAGACACCGGCTACCTTCGATGTGTCGGTGTGGGAGTTCTTCTGGCCCCTCCAAGTCGGTGCCAAGCTCGTGGTCGCCGAACCCGAGGGACATCGCGATCCCACATATCTCTCGCGGATCATCGCGGAAGAGCACATCACCACGGCTCACTTCGTGCCGTCGATGCTCGCAGTGTTCGCGGCAGGAGCACGCGCAGCAGAATGTGGCTCGCTTCGGCTCGTGTTCTGCAGTGGCGAGGCGCTTCCCCCGGCTACGGCAGCTCAGTTCGCACAGTTCTCGCTGGCCGAACTGCATAATCTCTACGGTCCCACCGAGGCGGCCGTCGATGTCAGCTACTACCACGTGACCGGACGCGACCCGGTGACGATCCCCATCGGTGCACCGGTGTGGAACACCCGGTTGTACGTACTCGACGCCTCGCTGCGACTCGCACCGATCGGCGCTCCTGGCGAGCTGTACCTCGCAGGCGTCCAGCTCGCTCGCGGCTACGTCGGCCGTGGTGACCTCACCGCCGACCGCTTCGTCGCCGATCCGTTCGGCGAACCAGGCGAGCGGCTCTACCGCACAGGCGATCTGGTGCGCTGGCGCGCCGACGGTGAACTGGAGTACATCGGCCGCACCGACTTCCAGGTCAAACTGCGCGGTCTACGCATCGAGTTGCCCGAGATCGAAGCAGTTCTACTGCGGTCGGAATCGGTCGCCCAGGCGATCGCCTTGGTCCACAAAGACCCGAACACCGGTGAAACGCTGGTGGCCTACGTGGTGGGCACGCACGGCACTGCCGTCGACGCCACCGAGCTGACGGCCGAGGCCGCACGGCGCCTTCCGGCCTACATGGTGCCCTCGCACGTGGTCGTACTCGACTCACTGCCGGTCAACGCCAGTGGCAAACTCGATCGAAAAGCACTGCCCTCACCCGAATTCACCGTCGCTGCTTCCGAATTCGTCGGCCCCGAGAATCCGGTCGAAGAGATCGTGGCCGGGGTCTTCGGAGACCTACTCGGTATGTCCCAGGTGAGCGTCACGTCGAGCTTCTTCGAGATCGGCGGCAACTCGTTGATCGCGATGCGCTTGGTCGCGCGACTCAACGCAGCACTCGGAACCGACATCGGCATCAGGGATCTGTTCGACGCGCCTACCGTTCGCGCCCTGTCGGCCGGCATCGAGCTGGGCGAACACGACGACCAGGCAGCACCCCGGCTGGTTCCGCAGGAGCGGCCCGCGGTGGTACCGCTGTCGTTGGCTCAGCAGCGGATGTGGTTCATCAACCAGTACGACACCGCGTCGGCCGCGTACAACGTCGCCTTCGCCATGCGTTTGAGCGGTGCCCTCGACGTCGACGCAATGCACTCGGCCATCGGCGACGTGTTGACCCGGCACGAGTCGCTGCGCACTATGTTCCCCCTCTCCGACGGCGGACCGGTCCAGTCGATACTCGATGTGGCATCGGCAACGCCGGATCTCACTCCGATCGACGCAGACGGAGATCGACACGTCGAGCAATTGATCGCCGACGTCGCGGGTTCGGGCTTCGACGTGGTCACGGGTGTTCCGTTGCGAGTGCGGCTGATCAGGGAGCGCGAGAACGAGCACGTTCTCGTCATGGTGGTACATCACATCTCCTCCGACGGCTTCTCCAGCGCTCCACTGGCCCGCGATCTGATGGTGGCGTACAGCGCCCGCGCTGCCGGGCATGCGCCGAGTCAGGAACCGTTGCCGGTCCAGTACGCCGATTACGCGCTGTGGCAACGTCGGTATCTCGGTGCCGAATCCGATCCAGAGTCGGTGATGGCTCGGCAATCGGCCTACTGGGTCGACACACTGTCCGGTAGCCCCGAAGTGTTGCCCCTGCCGACCGATCGCCCCCGGCCCGCGGTGGCGTCTCTGCGCGGCGACACCGTCCCGTTCGAGATCGACGCCGGTGTCCATGCACGGCTCGCCGCCGTTGCTGCCGAGCACAATTCGAGCTCGTTCATGATCGTCCACGCCGCACTGGCCATCCTTCTGGCTCGGCTCTCGGGTACCGAGGACATCTCTGTCGGTACGCCGATCTCGGGCCGCGGAGACGCAGCACTGGACGAACTCGTCGGCATGTTCGTCAACACGCTCGTCCTGCGCACCCAGGTACCAGGCTCGACTCGTTTCGCGGACCTGCTGTCGGAGGTTCGTTCGACGGACCTCGCCGCGTTCACACACGCGGACGTTCCGTTCGAGCGGGTCGTGGACGCAGTCGATCCTGCACGGTCGACAGCCCACGCGCCGCTGTTCCAGGTGATGCTCGAATTCCAGCAGACCGAGCGGCCGACGGTGACGTTGCCCGGCCTGTCCATCGAGGGCATCGAACTGCCCAACGACATCTCCAATTTCGATCTGCAGTTGACGGTCGCGGAAGAATTCGACGCATCCGGTGCACCGCTCGGTATCACCGCCGGTTTCCGTTACGCCACAGAACTCTTCGATGCCGACACCGTCGGCGTATTCGCAGAACGTCTCGTACGGATTCTCGACACCGTGACGGCAGATCCGTCCGTCGAGGTCGGCGACATCGACATCCTGTCGGCCGACGAGTACGACTCGCTTGCTCCGGTTCGTGGTCCGCGGTCTGTTGCGGGTGTGGTGTTGCCGGAGTTGTTCGCTGGTGCGGTGGGTGTTGCCGGTGCTGGTGGTGTTGCGGTGGTTTCTGGTTCTCGGGTGCTTTCGTATGGTGAGTTGGATGCG